>JAKSNS010000028.1 GCA_024399545.1 Paludibacteraceae bacterium | reverse complement strand
AAACGTCAATTTTGTGCCTCAAAGTTTTCAATTGCCTGAGATGCCTTTATTTATAAGGGCTCTCGCTATGTCTCATCCTGCAATTTGACCTATAAGTCGAAAAATCGTGCAAACGAAAGCAGAAATGAAGCTTGCTTCAGTTATGCTGAGAGCAGCCGATTTTATATAAGGAAGCGGCATAGTCCAAGGCAGGACGGAAGCCCTATTACCATAGCAATATCAAAAAAACGCATTTCTGTAGCGTGCGCCAGCTAAGCCATCCCGCTAATGCAATATCCTAGAACTTCTAAAACATCTAGAAAAGCGCAGCGTTCTAGAAGAACTATGACTCTATAACAATTCTTTTGCTGAGATGCACCTTGCTAACCGCTTAAGCGAACTTACCAACACGAAACATTATAGAGCCAATAAACACCCTACTGACGACAAACAGCATTTACTTCTTTTCGTACTCTTTACGCAGTATCTTTATCATCAAATTCGGAAACAGTCTGAAAGCCCATATCCTCACAAATGTACCAAAGTCACGCATCAGATAGATGTTGTTCAACGAGACCTCGTCCTCACTGCGTTTTTTCCAAATACTCTTGAAATCAGGTTTTTCTTTTGCCACAGCCTCTATTTCCAATGGTACGAGGAAGCCCTTACGGATATACAGCCAATCCAACTCTCTTTGATATAGGCGATATAAACCCTTACCCTTGAAGTACTTAATCAATTTCGAGTATATCATCTGCTTGATTTCGGCTTTCTGTTCGTCAGGCCTTTGCGATATGCTGTCAGGCTGAATCCTGTAGTGGTACCCCACACTGTTGACAACGCCAAGGCGTCTTGAGTACATCACCGCCATCCACCAAAAATAACTATCCTCCGCAAATTTCCCCTCTGGGAACCTGATATGGTTGGTTTTCAGGAACGTCCTGCTGTATATTGCCGTCCAAAAGTAAGATATGCCGTTGACGAACATCTTTTTCTTCACCTCATCCTTCATTACGCAAGACTCATCTATCTCCTGTTCCAACACCTCGCTCTCCTCTCCACCCTCGTAATCCTTCTGTCCCAGGCAGTAAGCCCAATCCGCCTCACGAGACTCAGCCTCCCTGTAAAGTCTCTCATACATATCCGGCTCAACCCAGTCGTCAGCGTCACAGAAACCTATATATTGCCCACGCGCCAACTCCAACCCGATGTTTCTCGCCGCCCATGCGCCACCGTTTTGGGTTGTAGATATCAGTTTTATATGCTTACCATATTGGTGCTCGGCGATAATCCGTTTTACAATATCCACACTGCCGTCTTCGCCATGGTCATCAACCACAATCACCTCAGTATGACCGATAATAGTCTGAGCCAAAAGGGAGTTCAAGCACTCTTCAATGTATTTTTCAGCATTATATAAAGGAACTATAACCGAAATTTCCATTATTCTATCGTTTTTATGATTTTTGCCGGTATGCCTCCGACTATTACCCTTCGTGGAACGTCTTGCGTCACGACAGCACCAGCAGCCACCACCGCTCCATAACCGATTGTCACTCCTGGTAGAATAGTGACACCGCTGCCTATCAGCACGTTATCCTCAATCGTTATATCCCCTTCAGTTGCCGTGAATATAACTGGTATATCCTCTCGCGTGTAGTGGTGCGAATATGCTATCAACCTGCAATGGCTGCTGACAGCCACCCCGTCACCTATCTTTATTGTATTATTTCCTGAATTTATGAAACAATCGACACCTATAAGGCTGTTTTTCCCTCCGATTATCTTTCCTTTGTCGCCTGTGTATAGTATCGCGTTTTCCCAAACCCTGAAATTGTCATCCAAATATACCCTTTTCGGGTTACCAATAATCTTAACCCCACGGTTCATTACCGAGTTTTTTCCCAAATGCCCGAGCCTGAATTTCTGGGAAAAATGTCTTATACGGTCATTGACCTTGCTGCTCAATATGTACCAGTTGTCACCTTGCAATTATTTCAGGAATTTACGGATGTTTGCCTTGTAATCCTCAACGCCTGGTTGGTCAAAAGGATTAACACCTGTCATCTTGCAACTGACAGCACAAGCCAACTCAAAGAAATAGATCAGCTGTCCAAGGTGGTACTCATTTATTTTAGGAATAACCACACGCATTGTAGGCACGCCTCCTGCCACATGAGCCATCACAGTACCCTTCTCTGCCACGCTATTTATATACCCCACGGTGTACCAAGAATACCTGTTCATATTGTCGATGTTGTCCTTGGTTTTTGGCACCTCAATCTCACGATTGCCCTTTTCTACGGAAAGCACGGTTTCAAACAATATCCTGTCACCTTGTTGAACATATTGCCCAAGCGAATGAAGGTCAGTGGTATAAGTCACGCTCGTAGGGAAAAGCCCTTTACCATCTTTACCCTCGCTTTCACCAAACAGTTGCTTCCACCATTCGCTAAATCCTTTCAGTTTTGGCTCGAAGCATACGAAATTCTCCACTTTTTTGCCTTTTTGTGACATCAGACACCTCATCGAAGCATAGTTCAAAATCTGTTCACACTGCTCTACCCCACGGTGAGGACGGTAGAAATCAAATGCCCCTGCGACCAACTGTCTTATGTCAAACCCGGCTATGGCAATTGGCAATAATCCCACAGCGGAAAGCACTGAGTATCTGCCCCCTATGTTATTAGGAACTTCAAACGTCGCATAACCGTTCATGGCTGCTATGTCATGAAGCGCACCTTTCTCCGCATCTGTTATACAAATAATGTGTTCTTTCGCCCATTCCATCCCCAACTCATCCTCCATCTTGTTCCTCAGCACACGGAATGCTATGGCTGTTTCCATTGTCGTACCTGATTTCGAGATACATACAACACTGTATTTTCGTCCCTCAACATGGTCGCAAAGGTCAATCAGATAATCTTGTGACAAGCTGTTACCCGCAAATAGAATCTCTGGCTTGTTTTTATCGAAATAGCCTTGAAGAGCGGTAATCACTGCGTATGCGCCAAGGTAACTGCCTCCAATCCCACATATTATAACGGCATCGCTATCTTTTCTCAGTTTAGACGCACATTTCTCAATATCATCAATTTGCGGCCTGATGTCAGCTGCTATAGACATCCAGCCAAGCCAATCCCCATTGTTGTTGTAGTCATCTACAAGCGACTGCATTGCAGCTACAGCTTTGCCTTGCGCCTCTTTCAGTTCGTCATCGCTGACGAAAAGTGCCATGTTCTGATTGTCAAGTATCATAATTACCTTTTTTTATGTCACATCAACTTGTTAATCAATTCTTTCATAGTTTTATCAGCATCACGGTGGTCATAAAGGATATTCCACACTGCATCCATAATCGGCATATATACATGGTATTTCTCGTTAATTTCATGGATACATTTCGAGCCATAGTAACCTTCGGCAATCATTTCCATCTCCATTTGAGCAGTCTTGACGCTGTACCCCTTGCCTATCATTGTGCCGAAAGTCCTGTTACGCGAGAATTTGGAGTATGCTGTAACAAGCAAATCACCAAGATAGACTGATTCCTGGACATTCCTATAGGCAGGATATACGGCATTAGCGAACCTGTTCAATTCCTGTATTGAGTTGCTAATCAGCACTGCTTGGAAATTATCCCCATACCTCAACCCATGACCAATGCCTGCGGCAATGGCGTATATGTTTTTAAGCACTGACGAATACTCAACACCATTTATGTCATCCGACGTAACAGTATGAAGGTAAGAGGTTTCAATCAACGAGGAGACAAACCTTCCGACCTCCCTGTCAGGGCATGCAACCGTCAAGTATGTGGTTCTTCCCAATGCTATTTCCTCGGCATGGCTTGGTCCGCACATTGCCGCTATATGATCCGCAGGTACATTATACATCTGCTCAAGATACTCGGAAATCAGCAGGTTCTCGTCTGGCACGATACCCTTGATAGCTGTCACTATGATTTTATCCTCTAACCCCACCATCAGTTTAGACAAGTGTGATTTGAAGAATGGAGAAGGTGTGGCAAAGAACAGCACGTCGTTCATATCAACTGCTTCGTTGATGTCGTCGGTAAAGGTTATCCTATCCACCTCAAATTCAACGGAACTAAGGTAGGAAGGGTTACGTCCCTCAGCCTTGAATTTGTCTATCTGTTCTTGACGGCGCATATACCAGGTAATATGCTCCACGTTTTCCATTACAATCTTGGCTATGGCTGTTGCAAAACTGCCACCTCCCATTACTGCCAATCGTATCTCTTTTCTCATTAATTATATGTTAATCAGGCATCGTAAATGCCAAAATTCAAATCATTGTTTTTCCCTCTTGTTATATGCCTCAATAATTCGGGTAACAAGTTGGTGTCTGACTATGTCCCTGTGGTTGAACTCCACAATCGAGACCCCTTTCACGTCTCGTAGAACCTCCACCGCATCTCTCAATCCCGATTTCTGTTCCTTTGGCAAATCCACCTGCGTCAAGTCCCCCGTCACAATCATCTTTGACCCATAGCCCAATCTCGTCAGGAACATCTTTATTTGCGGAACACTTGTGTTCTGCGCCTCGTCCAGTATTACCACCGCATTGCTCAGCGTCCTTCCCCTCATGAATGCCAGCGGTGCAATCTGTATTGTCTTCTTTTCCATATATTCCGCCAGTTTCGCCTGCGGAATCATATCCTCTAACGCATCGTACAACGGCTGTAGGTAAGGGTCAATCTTGTCTTTCATATCGCCAGGCAGAAAACCCAGTTTCTCCCCCGCCTCAACGGCAGGCCGCGACAAAATAATCTTTTTGACCTCTTTGTTTTTCAATGCCCCCACCGCCAATGCTATGGCTGTATATGTCTTACCGCTACCCGCCGGACCTACGGCAATGAGAAGGTCGTTTTTCTCATACTCTTCTGCCAACGCCCTCTGGTTTTCCGTCTTTGCGGTTATTATCCTGCCACCTACACCGTGCAGAATCTCGTTATCCACCTTTTCCACCATCACCTCGTTTCCCTTCAGCACATCCACCACCTGTCTTTCATCCAACGCATTGGTCTTCATCGCTATATCCACCAAAGTCTCCAAATTCTCCACCAAAGTCTCAACATCCCTCTCCTCGCCGCTCAGTTTTATAGTTCTCCCTCTCGCCACCAGATTCACCTGTGGCACAAGGTCTTTCACAGTCCTTATGTTGACGTTGTTGACACCATACAGCACCCTCAAGTCAACATCTTCCTCTATCTCGAATATTCTTTCTGTCATATATTAAAAAAATGCAGGGACTATACGCCTTTCTTACGGCATACAACCCCTGCATATAATGATATTACCAAGCAAACAATGGATACTGAGCCATCATTGCGTTAACCTCTTTGCGGACTGCTGCGATTACGTCCTGGTTCTCAGGGTCACAGAGTACACGGTCAATCATGTCAACGATAACCGCCATCTTGTCCTCTTTCACGCCACGAGTTGTGATGGCAGGAGTACCGAAACGAAGGCCTGAAGTCTGGAATGGGCTACGGCTGTCGAATGGCACCATGTTTTTGTTAGTGGTGATGTCTGCTGCCACGAGAGCCTTCTCTGCAACCTTACCTGTCAACTCAGGGAACTTAGTGCGAAGGTCAACGAGCATAGAGTGGTTGTCCGTACCACCGCTGACAATCTTGTAACCCTTTGCCATGAAAGCATCTGCAAGGGCAGCGGCGTTTTTCTTAACCTGCTTCTGATACTCTTTGAACTCTGGTTTGAGAGCCTCGCCGAAAGCAACAGCCTTAGCTGCGATTGTATGCTCCAATGGACCGCCCTGGCAACCTGGGAATACGGCA
Organism: Paludibacteraceae bacterium; assembly: GCA_024399545.1. Classification (GTDB taxonomy): domain Bacteria; phylum Bacteroidota; class Bacteroidia; order Bacteroidales; family Paludibacteraceae; genus Aphodosoma. The sequence continues at coordinate 28,789 of JAKSNS010000028.1, read as the reverse complement.
GAATCCAACAATGCTGACATCATCTTAACCTCACCCTTAGGAGTCTTTTTGCCCCATGGGTTAGGGAAGTCCTGACCCATCATAATCACACCGCCGCGTGGTCCACGGAGTGTCTTGTGGGTAGTTGTGGTTACGATGTGTGCGTATTTCACAGGGTTGTCAAGCAAACCTGCTGCGATGAGACCTGCAGGGTGTGACATATCAACCATGAAGATTGCGCCAATCTCGTCGGCAACCTTGCGGATACGTGCGTAATCCCACTCGCGGCTGTAAGCCGAAGCACCAGCGATGATGAGTTTTGGCTTGTTCTCACGAGCCACACGCTCCAACTGGTCGTAGTCAACACGGCCGTCAGACTCTTTAACGCTGTACTCCAAAGCCTTATAGTTGATACCTGACATGTTTACAGGGGATCCATGTGAGAGGTGACCACCGTGTGACAGGTTCAAACCGAGGAATGTGTCACCCACGTTCATACAAGCAAGGAACACAGCCATGTTTGCCTGTGCGCCGCTGTGTGGCTGAACGTTTGCCCAGCATGCGCCGAACAACTGTTTCAGACGCTCGATAGCGATAGTCTCGGTCTGGTCAACTACCTCGCAACCACCATAATAACGTTTGCCAGGATAACCCTCGGCATACTTGTTGGTCATGACAGAACCCATAGCCTCCATTACCTCGTCTGACACGAAGTTCTCTGAAGCGATAAGCTCAATACCCTTCATCTGGCGCTCACGCTCCTTCTGAATCAGGTCAAATACTTGATTGTCTCTTTCCATAATATATATTTATTGTATTAAAAGATAATTACTTACGATGTTACGGTGATTATTCGGCTAACAATGTTGTTCCGTTTGCAAAGGTACGCATTTTTTCCGAATATCAATCGTTTTTCCTAAATTATTTGGTTTTGTACGCACAAGACGCCTTTCCTTTTGATATTTTATTGAGTTTCAACGAAATCATCTGTCGTCTGATTGACGATATATGGTCGGTGAATACATGTCCCTCAAGGTGGTCATATTCATGTTGCAGCATTCTTGCGAAGAACCCAGTGAAGTGGTCTGTATGTTTCTCCCAGTTTTCGTCAAAGTATGTTATGGTGATTTCCGCAGGGCGTGAAACTTTCTCATGCACGCCTGGCACGCTGAGGCAACCCTCTTCGTATGAGACTTTTTCGTCGGATTCCTCCACTATTTCAGGGTTTATGAACACATGCCTTCCTTCTATCATATCTGGCATATCCTCTTTAAGCAGAGTACCGTCAACGACGAAAAGACGTATTGGCAGACCTACTTGAGGTGCGGCAAGCCCTATGCCTTCCGCATGGTCCATTGTATGGAACATGTTTTCAATGAGTTGATTGAGTCCAGGGTAGTTTTTGTCTATATCCTCAGTCTCTTTTCTCAGCACTGGCTGACCATATAAGTATATTGGCAGTATCATTTCGAATAACCGTTTTTGTTCATATTGTCTAAGAATTCCTGATTGGTTTTGAATGCGTCCATATTGTTTATTACCAACTCTGTAGCGTCTGGTATAGGCATTGAACTTAGCATCCTTCGCAATCCCCACATCCTGTTGCAGGTAAACGAGTCAAGCAACAGGTCGTCTTTTCTTGTTGACGATGCCACAAGGTCCATTGCAGGGAATGTCCTGCGGTTTGCCACGGCACGGTTCAACTGAAGTTCCATGTTACCAGTACCTTTGAATTCCTCAAAGATGAAGTCGTCCATTTTGCTACCTGTCTCGATAAGAGCAGTTGCCAATATCGTGAGCGAACCACCATTTTCTATATTTCGTGCAGCACCGAAGAATTGTTTTGGTTTATGGAGTGCCTTAGGGTCAACACCACCTGACAACACCTTACCAGATGATGGCTCTTCCGTGTTGTAAGCCCTTGCCAATCTGGTGATACTGTCCATCAGTATTACTACGTCGTTACCGCTTTCCACCATCCTGCGCGCATGTTCGTAAACCATTTTCGCCACTTTTATATGGTGTTCCGCACTCTCGTCGAATGTCGAGGAAATCACCATCGCGTTTTCCACCGACCGCTTCATATCCGTCACCTCTTCAGGGCGTTCGTCTATGAGCAGTATTATCATGTAAATGTCGCTCTGGTGTTTCATTATGGCGTTCGCTATTGATTTGAGCAACGTGGTCTTACCTGTCTTTGGCTGAGCCACTATCATTCCTCGCTGACCTTTACCTATAGGGGTGAACAGGTCTATTAGGCGAACGGATAAAGGTTCGTTGGGTTTGTCTTCTACGAGTTTGAATTTCTCTTTCGGGAAAATTGGCACAAGACGCTCGAATGGCACTCTTGTACGTGCCAACGCTGGGTCTTTGTAGTTGATGGAATAGATTTGTACGCAACCTACATACCTTCCTTTGGTCATCGTGTCAACCTGGCATTTCACATAGTCGCCAGTCCTCAACTTATACCGTTTCACTTCAATAGCCGGTACGTAAATGTCATCGTCTGAAGCCTGGAAGTTGTATTCCAGCAGTCTTAAGAAGCCATACGCCTGGCCTTCCACTTGTTCAAATACGCCTTCCCTGTTCTCAAAGTTTGATGTTACCGTTTTTGGCACTTCCATTTCCTGTTCAGGGATAGGCTCAAACGGCGGGAATGGCGCATCAAAGTACTGTTGTTCGTCGAACATAGATGAAAAAATAATAGATAAAATGAATGAAAAAACTGATTTACAAGATTTTCTGAGCTATCCACGCTCTCCATTAAAAACGTTGCAAATTTAGCAAATAATTTTCATATTTCAGCATTATCCGATGAAAAAAAATTCGTATCTTTGCAACATAATTCCACAACGCTTAGTTTTGTCTTTCAAAATGGCTTTTACACCTCTTAATATTACACTTGGCATTACTGCTTTATCCCTGTTAATCATACTGATACATTACTTTGTTCACTATACTGCCATTCTTAGGGTAAGTAGGCGTGAACGTAAGGGGCGTGTTGTATATAACACCGAAAGGCCCAAAGTTTCCGTCATTATTGTCACCCGAAACCTTGACGAAGAGTTGGAATCCTACCTTCCGCTTATTCTCGAACAGACCTATCCTGATTATGAGGTTATCCTTGTTGACGATGGTTCTTGGGATAATACCGAAGATGTTGTGCGCCGCCTCCGCGAGACGTACCCACATCTTTATATGACCACTATTCCAAAGAAAAGCCGTATCGTTTCGCACCGCAAACTTGCCATTACCGTTGGCGCAAAAGCTGCGAAGGGCGACATTCTTCTTTTGACAGAACCCACCGCGCGACCTTTTTCCAACCGTTGGATTGAGTCAATGGTGCGCAATTTCGTTACGGGTGTCGAGTTTGTCACGGGCAATTGCGTGATGTTGGATAACAGTGGTTTCCTACAACACATGATTGCTTACGATACATTAACAAATACTATGCGTGCAACTGGCTTTGCCGTTATGGGGCATCCTTATTCCGCTACAAGCAAGAATATGGCTTACCTACGCTCGACTTTTTTCAAGAATGACGGTTTCGCAGGGTTGTTGCACCAGGAGTTCGGCGATGATGACCTTATGGTTAACCGTCACGGCAATGGACTGAATACCAAAGCTGAACCAACACGTTCTGCGCATACCATCTGCATCGATAAACCGTCTTACCGTGAGTGGCGTTTTATGAAGAAGATGCAGTTATCTACGCTTTGCGATTACCGTACATCGTCTCTTTTCTCTTTGTTTACCGAACATGTCTTTAGGGCTATCTATTATATGTCTTCAATCGCTTCTATCGTGCTTTTGCTTTTTTTGCGACCTGAATGGATGTTGGTTGGTTTAGAGGTTTTGGCTGGTGCCTACCTGCTCAAGTCTATAGTATTGCTCTCGGTTGTCAATGCCACGGCGGCTATTTACAAACAGAGGAAGTTCTGGCTTTCCGCCTTGTTTTTTGACATTTACCTGCCTTTGGCGTCTTTGTGTATCAATGTGTTCACACGATTGCCTAAGAATAGGTTTTAGTGATGATGAATTTGTCCGCCTTGGCGGATTCCTACTTTTTACGTACTGTTTAATTATTTTTTTATGGAAACAAATCCTAATTACGATGTCCTTGATCGTAACAGCATCGTCTCAAAACTGCAAGAGGTTCTTGACAGCAACATTGAGATGGACCAAATGAAAAACGAGGTTGAAAACCTCAAAAGCTTGTTCTACAGTTTGCACGATACGCCTGTAGAGAACAATGCCTCAGAAACGGTAGCAGAAAATGCTCCTGAAACCGAGGCTGAGCCTGTGACTGAAGATGCCGCTGGGCCAGTTGCCGAACAACCTGCCGACGAGGAGGCAAACAAAACTCCTGCCGAGCCTTCCGTCGAAGAGCGTTTCAAGGCTATTATGGCCGTTTACCGTCAACGTCGTGCTGAGTATCAGGCACGTATCGAGGCTGAGCAACAAGAGAATCTTGTCAAGAAGCAGGCGATTCTCGACGAACTCGGGAAACTCTCCGAACCTTCCGACAATCTTGGCGATGTCATCAACCAATTCCACGAACTTCAGAATAAGTGGAAGGAGATTGGCCAAGTTCCCGCACAGCAAACCACCGAAATTTACAACCGTTATAAAATATATCAGGAGCAGTTCTATGACCTGATTAAGATTAATGCCGCCCTCCGCGACTATGATTTCAAACGCAATCTTGAGCAAAAGCAGTCTCTCATCGATCAAGCTAAGGCGCTTCTTGATGTCGAGGATGTTGTCAAGGCTTTCCAGTCTCTCCAAAACCTCCACGCTCAATGGCGTGAGATTGGTCCTGTGGCTAAAGACCTTAGAGAGGAAATCTGGGGACAGTTCAAGGAGATTACCTCCGAGATTAACCGCCGTCACATGGAGTTTTTCGAGAAGGTTAAACAGGCTGAGGCTGCGCTTACTGCCGAGAAAGACGCACTTTGCCACATCGTCGAGGATATTGATATCGAGTCTCTCAAGACTGCCAAGGATTGGGACGAGAAGACGAAACAGGTTATCGAACTTAATGATAAGTTCCAGTCAACCAACCAATACGAGCATCGCGTAAATTCTAAGATGTACCACCGTTATCGCGAGGCTTGCGATAAGTTCTTCGAGGCTAAACGCGCGTTCTTCGACAAGATTACAGCCGTTTACGAAGAGAATTACGCTAAGAAGCAGAAGATTGTCGAGATAGCTGAGCAACTCAAGAATTCCACCGAATGGCAATCCACTGCTACAAAACTCCAGAATCTCCAAAAGCAATGGCGCGAGATTGGCCCAATCCCTCGCAAGTACTCTAACGATTTGTGGGATAAGTTCCGCGCGGCTTGCGACACTTTCTTTGAGCAACGCAAGGAGGCTACCCGCGAAAAGACTGAAACAGAGCAGGCTAACAAAGAGGCTAAACTTGCGGTCATCGAGGAGATTAAGGCTTTCAAACCTACGGGTGACGACGAGGCTGACCAGAAGGCTCTACAGGAACTTCAGGATAAGTTTACCGCCATCGGTCACATTCCTTTCCACGATAAGGATAAGGTTTACAACATGTTCCGCGAGGCCATCAACCCACTGATGAAGAACATACGCCTCATCCGCCGCACGGCGCAACTCAATCTCCAAAAGGATCGCAACTCCCTCCGTCGTCAGTACGACACTCTACGTCAACAACTGGCTACTTACGAGAACAATATGGGATTCTTCCACAACTATCCAAAGGACAATCCTATTATCCGCGACCTTGAACGCAAGATTGAGAGCATCCGTCAGGACATCGAAATCCTCCGCAACGCCATCGACGAGATGGACAATGCCGAAAGCCAGGCTCAGGAATGATTCTTTTATAATAAACGAAAATGTCAGTAAACCAAGCAGAAGACCCCCGCAAGGTAACCACACACCGCCTTCAGCAGATGAAGGAACGTGGCGAGAAAATATCAATGATTACCTCCTACGATTACACCATGGCGACAATCGTTGACGAGGCTGGCGTTGATGTGATTCTTGTCGGCGACTCAGCGTCAAACGTCGTCGCTGGCAACATCACAACCCTTCCAATATCGTTGGAACAGATGATTTACCACGGCAAATCAGTCGTCAAAGCGGTTAAACGCGCCCTTGTGGTCGTTGACATGCCTTTCGGGTCATACCAGATTTCGCCAACCGAGGCTGTGCGTAACGCCATACAGATGATGAAGATCACCCATGCCGACGCACTCAAACTCGAAGGTGGCATTGAGATTATAGATGCAGTCAAGCAAATCCTCGCCGCCGGCATACCTATCATGGGGCACCTCGGGCTTATGCCTCAGTCCATCAACAAATACGGCACTTACAACGTCCGTGCGAAAGACGAAGAGGAGGCTGGCAAACTAATCCGCGACGCTAAAGAACTCGAAAAGGTCGGCTGTTTCGCTTTAGTCCTTGAGAAAATCCCTGCCGCGCTTGCCGCAAGGGTTGCCAGCGAGGTCTCAATACCCGTCATAGGAATTGGTGCAGGTGGCGACGTTGACGGTCAGGTACTTGTGCTTCACGACATGTTAGGAATGACGCAAGGTTTCTCGCCTCGTTTCCTCCGTCGTTACGCCGATTTGCACGGAATCATCCACGATGCAGTCTCGCACTACGTCTCTGACGTGAAACTCTGCGACTTCCCTAACGCCACCGAGCAATACTGATTTCGCACCAATATGAACAATAAAAGCACTGCCACACACGGCAGTGCTTTTTTCTTTATCACTCCTCCCCCTTCAGGCATCCCACTATGCAATAGCTTCAACCTTCTATATAACTGCACGCTAACCCCTGTAAAGACGGAGCCTGCTCCTTCTCCGAGGTATATATGTCCCATCAGTTATATTCCTCCTTAGTTGAGACTCATCTCAATCAACCTCTAAATTACTAGTTTTTCTCAGTCTTCTATGTGTACTAAGCAAACTATATTAACTAATAGAAACGCACGGCCGTGCGTCTCTATAAAAAACAACCAATTCAAGTTACACATATAATCAAAAAACTCTGAAAGAGCGAAAGCCTCACACACCAACACACAAAACAATAATTATACATTTTAATATATATTCGATTATTGCTTCATATATGGTATATGGGGTATGGGATTTTAATTGAAATAATTGAAATAATTGAAATGGCAAACATTCATTAACTATATTTTCCCGACATTAACCCGACAAAAAACGCCATCAATAACACAATACAAAAGAGCAAGAAAAGACGTAGCCCATCCATAGGATAAACACACCCCAAACACCCCAAAATCCATACTAAAAACCCATAAAAACCACACTAAATAAAACTTAATTAATTAACCTGCCTTAACACAATCATCCAGCACAGCAACACAAGAACAACTCAAAACCTCAAATTTTCACCCTCTAATTCCACCATTTTTCACAATAATCCACCAAAAAACCTTGCGTAAATCATATTGGAATTTATATTGCTTAACATTTCACCCCATTCTTATTACTTAGAACCTATAACCAACACGCAAATAACCGTTGCTGCTATACGAATATTGATATCCTGCGCTTATATTGAACCTGTGAATATCAACACCAACCCCCGCATGGCAATAACCATCCATAACATATTGTTGCTCACCGTGGTCGTTCATCATCAGGAAAAACTGGCAAAACCCCAACCCCAAATCAAAATACGGTGAAACATCGTTTTTCTTCGTTGGTATATAAAAACGTGGTGCGGCATATAACGCATACCCCATACCAAACCTCGAATAATCGTCCGTCGAAAACGCCACACCATAATACGAACCATGGTTTTTGCTATCAGCGTTAAGCCACCATTCCAACGAAACACCTCCGCCAATAAAGAAATAATCCCTCACCCTACAACCCAACACAACGTCAAAGCCTGGGCCACCTGCTGGCATGTCGAAATCAAAACCCTTACCCTCTGGGCGTAGGATTGTGAAGTCACCGTCATGCAACAAATGACCTGTACCTAAAGCCTTTATATCAAGGTTAGCCTGAAAGTGTGGCTTATAATCCCCCTTACCACCTGCCATCACAAAGGCGCAAAGCAAGAAAGTAATAACGGTTGAAACTACTAATCTCTTCATAAATGTGTATTATTTCTTTACAAAACGAATAGCCTTATTTACGTCACCTTGCGCCGTCAAAACCAAAAGATAACACCCAGAAGCAAGCGACGACACGTCAGCCTGATTCTCACCACGCAACACTACCCTACCATTTAAGTCAATGATTTTGAATGCCCCTTTTGCGTGTATAATGTCTGTTACAGGATTTGGCCAAATATACTCATCTACATCAACGACAGGCAGGACGCTTGTTGGCTCCTCAGGCTCTTCATAATTCGCAGGGTCAATCCATTTGTCATATTTGTCAAAGACAACTGTTTTGACGGCAGCACGGATATTCAACGCAACACTGTCCTTAAGTCCAGCGGTATATTTTATAGAGTCAGGGTCAGCGTCGAAGAGCATAACGAAAAACGAGCATGCCGCGGCGTAACTTCCTTCAATCGAAGGGTGTGAGCCATCATTCGAATATAACTCAATCTCAGGATTGTTTGCACGAAGGTAACGCCAAACACGCCCTACAGGGCAAACAGCGGCATTGTTCTCAATAGCCATCTGCATATAACGCTCGTAAAGCATACTGTCCATACCCTCGTAAGTCCCAAGGACAGGGAAATACAGCGCATTCTGCGGGTCACCGTTTTTCCTCCCCCAAGTCATATAAAACATTGGCATACCACCGTGAGCCTTCACTGAATCAGCGAGTTGTCTTGCATAAGGCAAACACTCCACATCAACTTGGTTCTGAGGGAAAGATGGCAATTGGCTCTGCTCCTGAAGCACCACGAAATCCCATCCACCCTTGCAAATCTTGCTCATTGACTCGTTACTGCAATGTTGTGCGAACGTGCAACCACCAGGAGTATTACTATCGTATTTATAGATGTAACCCGCACTTGACGCCACCTCTTCAACGAGCAACGGAAGGTCATTGACGTATGTGTAACTATTACCGACGTAAAGGACATTCGGCACTTGTTGCGAACTTAGGGAAAACGCAACAAGCACCGTCAACAGAAGAAAAGAAACAGACCTTTTCATCTCTTATATTACCAACAAGGCAAGTTTATTTCTTAGGTCCTGTGATGTTATCCTTGGTGAAAATAAACTCCCTGTCTATGTCAGTGTGAACCAATTTATAAACGCTTGAAATGCTCGTTGGCGTATCGCTTACAGTTGATTGATAATCAACATGGTCGGTATATGCGTTTTCGTCACACATGCCAAAAACAACATCATCGTCAAGCATAACCTTCATATCCCATGTCATATTCATCCTATGTGTGCAAGTACCAACCAAATCAAACTCCTCATCGCAAACCGCCTCTGTCCTGAGTGATGTCTCGCCGTTGATTGGGAACTCCACAGTAACTGTTGGCTTGTCTTTTGTTATAACATCCAACACTTCATCATTAACAATCACATTAACAGTAACTAAGTACTTATAAGTACCTTGCAAATTGATTGTTATGGTTGCATGACCATACTCAGCATCAAATTTAGGCTCGTTTTTATCGTCTTTCGAGCAACCAGCCAGCAACGAAACTGCTACCAATAAACCTAATAGTAAAGATTTTGTTTTCATATCAATATAAATTTATTTGTTTTTATTCATCCTTCCAACAATCAGTATTCTTAATATTCAGCCTATCTGGCGAGAATACAGGCTTTTTGCCCAGTTTTCTCTGGTGTTCGTAATCCTTGAAAGTACGGAAAAGTTTCGGCGACAACAGCAAGATGGCAAACACGTTAATCCATGCCATAGACCCAACGCCAATATCGCCCAAAGTCCATGCAACACCCGAACCAAGCACCGAACCTATAAACACCATTGTTATATTACAGCACCTCAGCAGATTGATTAGGAATCTTTGCATACGTGCTTTCATTTCACGGTTATGGCGTTTCGCAAAACGGGTAAAAAGAAATACGAGGCTTGTCTCTGCATAGTAGTAATAAGCAAGTATCGTTGTGAACGCAAAGAAGAAAAGTGCTATAGATATAATGATGTTAGCCACCGTTAATCCTGTCAGACTTCCCACGGCGTAAGATGTGTACAACACCCCTGGCTCACCTGATGGCGCACCTGGGTTCTGCACAAAGTACGTAACTACACTCCTGCCGCCAGGAATATACTCGACAGTGTCAATTATATTATAGGTCTTGCAGGCAAGAATCATCAATGCCGTGGCTGAGCAAACCAACAGAGTGTCTATATAAACCGAAAAAGCCTGAACTAGTCCTTGTTCCACAGGATGACTGACACCTGCCGCCGCTGAAGACATTGCACCAGTACCCTGCCCTGCCTCGTTTGAATAAAGACCGCGTTTGACACCCCAAATAACCGTTTTGCCAAGTATTGCACCAAGCACGGGATTTAACCCGAAAGCACTCTTAATCATATCAACGAAAACCGTAGGCAGGACGTCAATGTGTATCGCAAGGACTATCAACGACACTAAAATATAGATAAGTGCCATAAGTGGCGTTACGTATGCCGCAAACTTGGCTATTCTTTTCACCCCGCCAATGATTATTGCCGCCAAAATCCCTGCAACTACAAGACCAGACACCCACAAAGGAATGCCGAAAGTCGGCAATAGTGATGACGCTATGCTATTCGTCTGTATTGGCGGCATGAAGAACCCCATAGACAAGAAAGCAATAAATGCGAAGATTATGCCGAAAAGCCTGCTTTTCAACCCTTTTTCTATGAAATAGGCAGGTCCTCCACGGAACTCCCCACCGTCTTTTTCTTTATATATCTGAGCCAACGTAGATTCTGCGAATGCCGTACCTGCGCCAAAAAACGCCAATATCCACATCCAAACTATAGCGCCAGGACCACCAAATGCTATAGCAGTTGCCACACCAACTATGTTACCAGTACCCACACGCCCCGACAACGCCATGGCAAATGACTGGAATGAGGTTCTCCCCCCTTTATGTCTATTCTGAGACCTAAACAAGAGACTCAGCATTTCAGGGATATACCTTATTTGCACGAACCTGAGGCCAATGGTAAAATAAAGACCCGTCATTAGGAGCAGTACCACAAGAGGCATACCCCACACAGCGTCATAGATTGAACTGACAAGACTGGCGAATGAAGAATAAAATGATGACACTTCGTATAGTTTTTTCAAGCCGCAAAGTTAGCAAAAAAAATCCATTCACACAAGAATAATAGACTTTTTTTACTAGTCGAAAAATAATGTGATATATTGGGTGATTTCTCAGAAAAAATTCGTATCTTTGCACCCGAAATGTGCGTGGTACGAAAACCACCGTAAACATTATTATTATGACACTGACTGAAAGATTCTTAGATTACGTCGGATGGTGGACTACATCTGACGAGGAGAGCGGTGTGACACCTTCAACAGACCGCCAGATGCTATTCGCCAAACACGTCAAGGAAGACCTTGAACGCATTGGACTGACGGAAATCACACTCGATGATAACGGCTACCTATTCGCCACGCTCCCTGCAAATACCGATGAGAAACTGCCCGTTATTGGCTTTATCGCTCACCTCGACACTTCCCCAGACATGAGCGGCGAGAATGTCAAGCCAAGGATTGTACGCAATTACGATGGTAAAGACATAGTCCTTAACGAGAAGGAGAACATTATCCTTTCCACCAAGCAGTTCCCTGAGATTCTCGATTACAAAGGACAGGATATTATAGTAACAGACGGCACAACGCTTCTCGGTGCTGACGACAAGGCGGGCATTTGCGAAATTATCGCCGCTTGCGAGTACCTTATGGCTCATCCTGAAATCAAGCACGGCAAGGTGCGTATAGGTTTCAACCCTGACGAAGAGATTGGTCTTGGCGCGCATAAGTTTGACGTTAAGGCGTTTGGCTGCGACTGGGCATATACTATGGACGGCGGCGAGATTGGCGAGTTGGAGTATGAGAACTTCAATGCCGCCTCTGCATATATCAAATTCCAAGGTCTCAACGTTCACCCAGGAGCCGCCAAAGGCAAGATGCGCAACGCTATCCGCGTGGCAAACGAATATTTGGCTATGATTCCAGAGGAACTTCCAGAGAACACCGAAGGTTACGAGGGATTCTACCATGTTATAGATGCTGGTGGTTCAGTTGAACAGGCACATCTCCGCTACATCATCCGCGACCACGACCGCGCCAAGTTCGAGAACCGCAAGAAGGTTATGGCTGATGCTGTCGAGGCTGTCAACCGCAAATACGGCGAGGGCGTTGCTACAATAGAGTTGAAAGACCAATATTATAATATGCGTGAGAAGGTAGAGCCAATGATGCACATCATCGACCGTGCCTTCAAGGCTATGGAGGATGCTGGCGTTAAACCAAAAGTTTCCCCTATCCGCGGAGGAACAGACGGTGCTCAACTGTCGTTCATGGGTCTTGTATGTCCTAACATCTTCGCAGGTGGGCTTAACTTCCACGGACGTTACGAATATGTGCCAATCCGCTCTATGGAAAAGGCGGCTGAGGTGATAGTAAACATAGTAAAACAATAATAACTACACATTATGGAATTAAAAACAACCCCTTTCACCCAGACACACATCGCTCTGGGTGCGAAAATGGCTGAATTTGCAGGCTACAACATGCCTATCAACTATGCAAACGGCATCAACCACGAACACATGACCGTAGTAAACGGTGTAGGTGTATTCGACGTTTCACACATGGGTGAGTTCATGGTTAAGGGTCCACGTGCTAAAGAGTTCCTCGGCCGTGTATGCTCGAACAACTTGAAGCTCATTGATTTTCAAGCTCAGTACAACTGCTTCCCTAACGGTAAGGGCGGTATTGTTGACGACCTCATCGTATATCACTACAATGACGAGAAATACCTCCTCGTTGTCAATGCGGCAAACATCGACAAGGACTGGGAGTGGGTCAACAAGAACAACGCTGAAGGCGTAACTCTTGAGAACATCTCTGACCATGTGGCACAGTTGGCTGTTCAAGGTCCAAAGGCTATCGACGCTCTCCAGAAACTGACCGACATCAAACTGGCTGACATCAAATATTACCACTTCGCCGAAGGTAAGTTCGCAGATTGCGACGACGTAATCGTTTCAGCCACAGGCTACACTGGTGCAGGTGGTTTTGAACTTTACTTCAACCCACAGTACGGTGAGAAGATTTGGAACGCAGTATTCGAGGCTGGCAAGGAGTTTGGCATTGAGCCAATAGGTCTCGGCGCACGTGATACCCTTCGTCTTGAGATGGGATTCTGCCTTTATGGTCACGAAATTGACGATACCACTTCTCCAATCGAGGCTGGCCTTGGCTGGATTACAAAACCTGCCGAGGGCAAGAACCTTATCGACGGTGAACTTTACGTTCAGCAGCGTGCTGAGGGCGTTAAGCAGAAACTCGTTGGTTTCGAACTTCAGGAGCGCGCCATCCCGCGCAACGGTTATGAACTTACTGACGGTAATGGAAATGTCATCGGTCGTGTAACTTCTGGTTGCATGTCTCCATGCCGCGGCATTGGTGTTGGTATGGGTTACGTAACACCAGAGTTCTCTAAGGTTGACACTGAGATTGCTGTCAAGATTCGTAACAAAGAGGCTAAGGCCATTGTTGTGAAGGTTCCTTTTAGACACTAAAAATTGTTTTGGACCCTGCCATACTTAATAAGGTGAGTTCTATAAATTCATTTACACCAAAAAGTTCACTTGTCTTTTTATTACCTTTTCGGTGATTTTATAGAACTTATCTTAAAATAGTAGGGTCCATTATCTTACAAAACCAAATAAATGAGAAAAAGTAGGGCACAAAATTTTCTTGAGACCATACTGTTTTATGGTCGCGGTCAGAAAGATGCCAAAGGCAAGCGTATGTTCTCTATGCTGCACTTGGCACTGTTCATCTTTTTCAGTACTACAATAGTTTTCCTCGTTACGGCAAGTGTCTCCTATACGGCAACCCGCAACAAGGCTATGAAAGACGCCAATATCATTATGAACCAAAATATGGCATTGGCGACGGAAATAATAAACAAGCATGTCATGAGCGTTGAGAACGCCGGATATAGCTTGGCATCAATCCTGCTTGACAAGAAGATTGAATACGACGAAAACGGTAAACCTTATCCTAAGTACTTTATAAATGAAGAATACACCCAAAAGTCCATAGACCAACTTTATGACATTTTGGAGAGATTCGTCAGGGCAAACCCTCATCTGTGGGGTGCGGCGTTCGGATATGAGCCACACGTATATGAAGAGAAAACAGGCAAATCCATTGCCCCTTTCGTCAGACATACCAACGACACGCTTTATGAACGTCTGAACCTCCCAGACAATATGAATGATTATAAGAATGACGACTGGTACAAAACCACTAAAAAAGTGGGCAGACCACGTTGGTGTTTGCCTTTCACGGATATCAAGGGCGAGGTAATATCATGTTTCTGCATACCTGTATATCAGAGTGATGGCAGGTATTTGGGAACAATAGCGGTTGATATGAGACTGAGGGGTTTCTCGGAGGATTTGAAGCGGGAGATACACCCGTACAAGGGTTCTGAGGTGATGGTAATCGGTCCAGGGAATATGTTCCTGGTTCACCCAGATCAATCGTGCGTTATGAGTTGTTCGATTGAGTCTATCGAGAAATTTGAAAAGGAAAAAGAGGAAAAAGACGCCACGCTGTTCTATCAGAAAATGGATTCTGACCAGATGATAGTAGCAGTCAGTTGTCCTAACAATGCTATATATGCCGAGATTGATGAACTGCTCCGCAAACTGATGTCTTATATCGGTTGGGGGTTGTTTTTTGTGGAGTTTTTCTGCCTTATGATATTCCTACAGTTGAAACGACTGGTTGAGTCTAAGGTAACCATCGAAGGCGAGTTGACCATAGCCTCCAACATACAGAAAAGTATGTTGCCTATGATGTTTCCTGCATTCCCTGACCGTAATGACCTTGATTTGTACGCCACGCTAAAACCTGCGAAATCAATTGGCGGTGACCTTTACGACTATGTTATCCGCAAAAACAGCGAAGGGCATGACACGCTTGTCTTTGCAATAGGCGACGTGAGCGGCAAAGGTGTCCCTGCCTCGCTGCTTATGGCGGTAGTCTGTTCGCTTTTCCGCGATATGGCTATGAAATCAACTGACCCTAAGGTCATTGCGTCCGACATCAACAACTGCATATCAATACGTAACGAGTACAATATGTTCTGTACTATGTTCGTTGGTTCGCTTGATTTGGAGACGGGTCTTCTCAGTTTCTGCAACGCAGGGCACAACCAACCTATTATGTTGAAGGACGGTAAGGCTTGCTTCCTTGACGTTATACCTAACATCCCTCTTGGTGCTTTCGAGAACTTTGAATACGAAAGCGAATCTATAATGATGGACAACGGAGAAATGCTCTTCGCATACACCGACGGCGTCACGGAGGCTGAGAATACTTTCCATAATGATTATTCCGACGGGAAACTTCTCAAGGTACTCAACGAAATGACAACGACTAAGACAATAGACGTTGTCAATCATGTGGCAAAATCCGTCCACGATTTTGCTGGCAATACTGAACAGTCTGACGACATAACGATGTTGGCGATTAAACTTAACAAGGACATTAAGGTTAATTAGATTGAGACGATTTTGAAGTTTATTTTTAGCAGATTGCTCACTTAATGAAGAAGCGATGTTAACATCGTGACTGAATGCAAGTCAGCAAGATGAAAAAATAAATTTAAAAGTGTCCAATCATAAACCATCTGCCTGTAACCTAAAAAAACATAATTAATAGAACCACTCTTAAATGAGTTACAAAGAAAAAACCGTTGCTTTTCTGCAAACCATTATCTACGGTTTTGGCAAAAGGGATGCCAACGGGAAGCGCATATACTCAATGCTGCAACTGGCATTGTTCATCTTCATCAGTTCTGGCATCGTCTTTATGGTGACAGCCGCTATTTCGTACCACACAACCAGAGAGAAAGCCCTTAAGGATGCCACTGCGCTGATGCAGTTGAATATGGATCTTGCCACCGAAATAATTGACAACCACGTCAAACAGGCTGAAAGTTCAGGCTTTAGCCTAACATCGTTGTTTTTCAACAAAGAGATGTTTGTTAACGATGGAGACACAATCTTCAGATTCGTTTACGAAGGCGACAAGGCGAAGCCAAGCATTGCCGAGATTTACCGTATCCTCGACAAGTTCACAAAGTCAAACCATTCCGTAACAGGTGCGGCTATCGGCTTCGAGCCTGGCATTTACCCTGAATATGGCGAAGTATCCGTGGCTCCTTTTGTTCGCCAATCACCTGATAACGACACTGTTTATGAATGGTTGGATTTGCCGGATATGAACAGCGTCTATCGTGAAAAGGATTGGTACAAGACTACTAAGGAGGTTGGTGTCCCACGTTGGAGTCCCCCGTACCTTGACGTTAAAGGTGCCGTCATAACTACTTTCTGCATACCTGTCTATAAAAAGAACGGGGACTACATTGGCACTGTTGCCATGGATATGAACCTTGAGGTATTCTCAAAACGTTTGAGAAGCGAGATCAACCCTTACAATGGTT
This sequence comes from Paludibacteraceae bacterium, assembly GCA_024399545.1. Lineage (GTDB taxonomy): Bacteria > Bacteroidota > Bacteroidia > Bacteroidales > Paludibacteraceae > Aphodosoma. Next base: position 12,153 of record JAKSNS010000028.1, on the reverse strand, counting down.
CGGAACTGATGCTGATAGGTCCTAAGAATATGTTCCTTGTCCACCCTGACCAGTCGTGCGTTATGAATTGCTCGATTGAGTCAATAGAGTCTTTGCGCAGGGAAACCGAGGACAAGAACGCTACCCTATTCTATCACCGAATGGACTCTGACGAGATGATAGTTGCCGTAAGCTGCCCTAATAACGCTATTTATGCCGAAATAGACGAACTGCTCAGAAGGCTTATGAAATATGCAGGCAGGGGGTTATTATTAGTTGAAATATGCTGTCTGTTGACTTTCTTCCAATTGAAACGTCTCGTCGAGTCAAAAGCAAGCATCGAAAACGAGTTGAACATTGCGGCAAACGTCCAGAGAAGTATGCTTCCGATGATGTTCCCTGCCTTCCCTGACCGCAAAGACCTTGACCTATGCGCCAAACTTGTGCCAGCAAAATCCATAGGTGGCGACCTCTACGATTATGTCATACGAAAAAACGATGCAGGTCACGACACCTTGCTTTTTGCCATAGGTGACGTCAGTGGGAAAGGTATCTCGGCATCACTGCTGATGGTCGTTGTATGCGCACTTTTCCGTGACATGGCAATGAAGACCACAGACCCAATGCTTGTAGCATCAGACATAAACGACTGCATTTCTGAACGCAACGAATACAATATGTTCTGCACCATGTTCGTCGGTTCTCTCGACCTTGTCACCAGGGAATTGAGATACTGCAACGCAGGCCACAACCAACCAGTCATCATCAAAAAGGGAAAAGCCTCGTTCATTAACGTGATACCTAATATCCCGTTAGGGACCTTCGGTGGCTTTGAGTACCAAAGCGAGTCATTGGTAATGGACAAAGAAGACATACTGTATATATACACTGACGGTGTAACCGAGGCTGAGAATATGTTCAAGAAGATGTATTCGGACGAAAGGCTGTTGGAACTGCTTGACGGAACAGTAGAAAGCAAGGCTTCCGACCTGATTGACAAAGTCTTTAACTCAGTCAACTCATTTGTCGGCAAGGCTGACCAATCCGACGACATCACTATGTTGGCAATCAAACTGAATGACATAAAGCACTGACAACCATTGGTAGTCTATCCACAATTAGAAAATAAAACAATAGAAATATGGAGATTCAAATCGAAAACATTGAAGGAAAAATAGTGGCACGTTTCATCGGAAGATTGGACACTGTCGCTGCCACCAAAGTCATTAACGAAATGGCTACACTGAGCGACAACGCAGACAAGGAAATCCACTTGGATTTTGCCAAACTTGAGTTCATCTCTTCGTCTGGGCTCAGACTATTATTAACCCTCAACAAACAGGCCAAAGCAAAAGGCGGAAAGGTAATCATTGCGAATGCCAATGACGAAATCAAAAAAGTATTCAAAATCACAGGGTTCTCGAACCTCTTTACAATCATCTGATTATGCGTACCTTACCTTTAACAAACGACATAGAGCAAATGGCAAGTCTTGAGCCATTTGTCGGCGAGATTTCCGAGATATTCCAGCTCCCCGAAGAGTTCGCATTCAGTCTCTCTCTCGCTCTTGACGAGACTGTCGCCAACGTTGTCATGTATGCGTACCCCGGACAGACGGGCATGCCTCTCCATGTCGAGGCTGACGGCATCCCAGGCAAACAACTCATAATCCGTATCATCGACGAAGGAGTGCCTTTTGACCCCACCAAAGAGGCTCCAGAGGTAGATACCACGCTCAGCACCGAGGAACGCGAGGTGGGCGGTCTCGGACTTTTCCTTGTCCGCCAGTGCATGGACGAGGTCAATTACGAACGCAAAGACGACAAAAACATTCTCACCCTCATCAAAAACCTCTAACCTATGCTGGGCTTCGTGTGCCTCTCTCTTCTCGGACTGAGCATGAGCGCAAAGATTACCCTGCTGGTAATCTTAGGTTTGGTGCTGGTTATGAGTCTAACCAACATAAGGACTGATGTCATATTCCTCTGCGCCATCATCATACTGCTTGTCACTGGAGTCGTCAACCAGGACGAGGCATTCGCAGGCCTCGCTTCCCACGAGGTCATAATAGCCGCATCCCTATTCATCGTCGTCGGCGGACTGACCTACACCGGTTTCCTCAACGTACTGGTCAAACAGTTGGGCAAACCCTCCACCCTGAAAAAAGCAATCCCCAGGATTATGTTCCCCGTGGCGTTCCTCAGCTCGCTCATCGGCGAAACCACTGTCGTCGCCATGTTCATCAACGTGGTGCGCCTCTGGACAAAAAAACTGAGCATCGCCCCCTCCAAACTGCTCATACCCGTTTCATACGCCGCCTGCATGGGTGGCGCATGCACGCTCATCGGCTCGCCGGCCAACCTTATCATAGCCAATTTCTACCATAACAACACCGGTGATAACCTCTCCTTCTTCTCGCCAACATTCTGTGGCGTGGTATGCCTGATTTTCGGCGTGTTGACCATGATGGCTATGTCCAAATTCCTGCCCAACCGCAAATCCCCTATCGAGGGCATCGACTCTGAGGACTTCACGGCAGAACTGACCGTCCCCTCCGACTCTCTGCTTATCGGCAGCTCGCTGGACGAGGTCGGCTATTTCGACGACAAGAAAACACTCCGCGTGGTGGCTATCCGCCGCTTTGACAATGAAATCGTCGATACTGTCCAGGACGACGAGTTCATCATGGGGGGCGACCGCCTCATAGTGACCGGCAAAACCGAGGCCATCTTGCAGCTATGCCGAAAGGAACACCTCGAAAACGAAAACATCGAGGGTATCCTCATGTCCGAAGGCGAATTGGGAACCTCCCGGCGTGGCACCATCAAGTCATCCTTAATCCTTATGTGTATGGTGCTGCTGTCGGCATTCAATATCATGCCAATGATGCAGTCCTGCCTTTTAGCCGCGGCTGCGATGGTCGTATGCAGATGCTGCAACGTTGACCAGGCGATGAAAAGCATCGAATGGGACGTCATACTGATTTTCGCAGGCTCTATATGCATCGGTACGGCTCTTGAATCCACCGAACTCAACGAACTGCTGTCCAAATGGATGATGTCCATCACGGCGGACAATGCCTATTGGGCTCTCCTTATTATTTGCACAGTCGCCACGTTGGTCACCGAATTCCTCGAAAGCACGGTGACCGCCGCCATCTTCAGCCCGATAGCCCTGCACATGGCCACGGCGATGGAGGCAAATCCGATGACCTTCGTCATTGCCCTCCTGATTGCCGTTTCGTCTTCGTTCGCCACCCCACTCGCCTCGCATGCCCACACGCACGTCTATGTCCCAGGCGGCTACAAATTCTCCGACTTCTCCAAGATGGGTATCCCGATGAACCTTGTCATACTGATAATCAACATAGCCATCTGCTGTCTGGTCTTCCCCCTCTATCCTTGATATGCCATGACAACCGTTATATAGCGTTGCATCGTGATATAAAAGTAAAAAATCAATAATATTATGACAGTTTTTGTTTCTGGTGGTGCCAAAGGAATTGGTGGTGCCACTGTCCGTAAGTTTTATTCTGAGGGACACAACGTATTCTTCACGGATATGGACGAAGAGAAAGCCAAAGAGCTGATGGAAAACCTTGAGGATAAAGACCGCATAGGGTTTTGCAAAGCCGACGTGAAATCGTTGCAGCAAATGCAGGATGCCGCCAATCAGGCTGTGAAACGTTTCGGGTCTGTCAACGCCCTCGTATGCAATGCCGGTATCCACCGTTGCAACACAATGCTGGACATCAATCCTGAAGAGTTCGACCTCGTAGTCAAGACAAACATATATGGCACATTCCACACGCTCCGTGCCGTGGTCCCCCATATCGTTCAGGCAGGTGGAGGCTCAGTGGTGCTCAATGACAGTGACCAATGGTTCGTAGGCAAGCCAAACAGCTTCGTTTACGGCATGACCAAAGGCGCAATTGGCCAAATCACACGAAGTCTCGCCATTGATTTAGGGCCAAAGGGAATACGCGTCAATGCGGTCTGCGCCGGCACCATACACACAGACTTGGTCACAAACCTCTTCAAGGATTTTGCCAAAGCCGAAAACAAAAGTGTCGATGAATATTGGAAAGCCGAAAACGCCCTCTATGCGCGAGGCTACGCCGGCGAACCGGAAGAGGTGGCTGAATTGATATATTTCCTTTCGTCCGACAAGGCAAGTTTCTGCACAGGGGCGCATTACCTTTGCGACGGCGGCCTTGTGGCAAGATAAGCAAGGTAAGATAGTTTTTGAACATACCCCAATATCAGTCTCAGTATTTCAACAAAAAATCAACCATACATTCCCCCGTCTCACGCCCATACCCCTTTATATAAATGTTAATATATACAATTTATTATATATAATATTTATTATACATATACTTTCCACATACACCCCATACCTTTTTTGTTGAAATACTGAGACTGATATTGACCTACCTTTCCACATACACCCCATACCTTTTTTATTGAAATACTGAGACTGATATTGACCTACCTTTCCACATACACCCCATACCTTTTTTATTGAAATACTGAGACTGATATTGACCTACCACACTCTCCCGGTATATCCGAAACCCTCATCTTATCTGTCACAGAAACTCCCCCTAACACCTACCCCATGCAAACCATAGACGTATCCCCTAACTATCCATATTCATAAAGGGGGGCATTTATTTATGTTGAGACGATATAGCCAAAAATATTTTCCCGAAATAGATTGTTTATATAGAAAATTATTCGTACCTTTGCAGGATTTTATACGGTCATGAGGTACTTCTTATTCTTCGCATACGACGGTGGCAGATACAGCGGTTGGCAAAGACAACCTAACAGTATTACTGTTCAGGAAGTTATGGAAAAATCAATATCCACAATACTGCGCTGTGAGACAGTTTTGACAGGTGCGGGAAGGACAGATGCCGGCGTGCATGCGCTTGATATGGCGGCGCATTTTGACGTCCGTGAAGCCATAGACGAAGAGCAGATGACCCGCAGGATGAACAGCCTTCTGCCGCCCGACATCGCCGTCAACCGCATAACAAGAGTCAGGGACGACGCACACGCACGTTTCGACGCACTTTGGCGCAGGTACGAGTACCGCATAGCCACACGGAAATCACCCTTTGCCGTAGGGCGTGCCGCAAGGTTGTTTTACCCCTTAGACGTAGAGGCGATGAACCGTTGCTCTGCTAAGCTTATAGGACGGAGGGACTTCACCTCGTTCAGCAAGGTTCATACCGACGTTAACAACTTCGTATGCGAAATCAGAACCGCTGAATGGCAGACCCGGGACAACGAACTGGTCTTCACCATCGAGGCAAACCGCTTTCTCCGCGGGATGGTAAGGGCAATCGTGGGGACACTGGTTGAGATTGGTGCAGGACGCAGACAAGAGGCTGACTTTGAAGCCGTAATCGAGGCGCACGACCGTTGCCGCGCAGGCGAAGCCGCCGAAGCTTGCGGACTCTATTTCGTAAAAGCGGAATATAACCTATAAACAACATATATGAGAAAATCTTTACTCCTTTTCTTTTCAATCATTCTCATCATGGCCGGGTGCGACACAAAACAAAACACCAACGACAAGGTCATGGAGATTATCAACCGCAAGGTCTATACCGTGGCGAGCATCGACAGCATATCATCGCTCATCAAATCGTCCGACGACCTGACCAAAGAACAGGTTAACTCGCTGAGAATGGAGGTCGGCGACTTCATCCGCGAATATGCCGAACACCTCTGCGACTCCCTCAACGACAAGCTTAACGACCCCGCACTCACCCCACAGGAAACCCGTGAGTTGCTCACAGCCATAAACAACATGTCCGAGCCAAGCGACGAAACCGGCGTTGGCGTGTTCAAAGTCGAAGGCTACGTCACCTACGACATCTCGCCCATATTCATCGCTGATATATTCCGTGACTACCTCAACGAGGCTGAATACGAGTTCGCTCAGATAGAGCAGCAGGAGATGGAGTCACCTTCCAACATCGATGCCGAAGTCACCATCTCATACCAGGAGGTCGCCGACCGCCTCTGGCGCTGCGAACGCCTTATGACCTCCGACAGCATCAACGAAGACCTGAAAATCAGCCTGAAACCATACATCAACACCTACATGATAATAATGATTTATGGTGCAGACAACACACCGGCTTTCGACTGGGACACCCACATGATGTCGCAGGACGTGAAAGACGCCATCCTGAACTACATCAGCGAACACCCTGAGTCCGAATGCACGGCAGTGCTGAAGGAATACGTGACCATTCTGGAAAAAAGCAGATACTATGAGTCACACGCCACACGCGCTTTTTATTTTAACTATCTAAGAAATAACTGACATGAGCAAATGGTTTGAATGTAAAGTCAAGTACGACAAAAGTTTCAAAGAGGGCGAAGACCCACAACAGAGCAAACCCGAAAACTACCTCGTGGACGCACTCTCCTTCACCGAGGCTGAGGCAAGAATCATCGAAGAGGTGACTCCATTCTCCATCGGAGGCATCGAGGTGGAGGCAGTCAAGAAAAGCAACATAACCGAAATCGTCGAGAACGTTGACCCACAGGCCGACAAGTGGTTCCGCGCCAAAGTGATGTTCATCTCCCTCGACAACGACAAGGAGAAACGCACCCCCTGCCACTACATTATCCAGGCTGCCGACTTTGAGGAAGCCTTCCGCCAACTCTCCGAGGTGGGACTGAAGAACATCCAGGCTGAATACGACATTGCGTCTATCACCGAGACAACCATCATGGACGTGTTCAAATACGAGCCAAAGGAGGAGAAACAGGAATGATTGCCGAAAACCTGAAAACGATACGCAAGGAGCTTGGCGAAAGAGCCACACTCGTCTGCGTCTCGAAATTCCACCCCAACGAGGCCATCATGGAGGCTTACAATGCCGGCGAAAGACGTTTCGGCGAAAACCGCCCGCAGGAGATGCTTGAGAAGGCCACCACCCTGCCCCATGACATCGAATGGCACTTCATAGGCAACCTCCAGACCAACAAGGTCAAAATCGTCGTGCCTTACGCATCTATAATCCACAGCATGTCTAACGACCGTCTCGTGGACGAAATCGAAAAACAGGCGGCGAAAAACAACAAGGTTCAGGATGTTCTCATAGAATTGCACGTCGCACAGGAAGAAAGCAAACAGGGCTTCTCTCCACAAGAGGCAATCTCCCTCTTCACCCCTGAATACATTGACAGCCACCCACATATACGCATCTGCGGAGTGATGGGCATGGCGACAAACACCGAGGACGAAACAGTCATACACCGTGATTTCCAGGAAATTCGCGACTCATTTGAAACCCTGAAAAAAGGTGCCTTTGCCAACTGCGACCACTTCCGCGAGATTTCAATGGGCATGTCAGGCGACTGGCGACTTGCCGTCGAAATGGGAAGCACAATCGTCAGAATCGGAAGCTCTATTTTCGGCGCAAGGCAATATTGAATTTGCCTTGTTGAAAAATAAACAGTGAAAAATTTGCACATATAAAATATTATTCGTAAATTTGCACGTCCAAAAAATATGGACATGCGACCGTTAGAAAAACAATAATAAACTTCTAAGCATAATGGACAAACTATTATTTTTGGGCGATGAGGCAATCGCTCAGGCTGCCATAGATGCAGGACTTTCAGGTGTATATGCCTATCCAGGAACGCCTTCCACAGAGATTACAGAGTTCATTCAGGACTCCAAAATGGCTCGCGAGCGTGGTATTCGCTCTGAGTGGTGTGCAAACGAGAAAACAGCCATGGAGGCTGCCCTCGGTATGAGCTACGCAGGTAAACGCGCTATGTATTGCTGCAAACACGTTGGTGTCAACGTGGCTGCTGACTGCTTCGTGAACTCTGCCATTACAGGCGTAAACGGTGGTTTGATATACATCGCCGCTGACGACCCTTCAATGCACTCATCACAGAACGAGCAGGATTCTCGCTTCTATGCGAACTTCGCTTTTATCCCTGCATTGGAGCCTGCTTCGCAGCAGGAGGCATACGATATGATTCACTACGGCTTTGACCTCTCCGAGAAATTCAAAGAGCCTGTCATGATGCGTATCACAACCCGTATGGCTCACTCACGCGCCGGCGTTACACGCAAGGCTGAGGTCCGTAACCAGAACGAGCGTTCACTGCCACAGGACAAGAAACAGTTCATCCTCCTGCCTGCCATCGCACGCAAGCAGTACAACGCCCTCCTCGCTAAACAGCCAGACATCATCAAGGAGTCTGAGACTGCAGGTTGGAACAAATATTTCGATGGCGAGAACAAGAAACTCGGTATCATCGCTTGCGGTATCGGCTACAACTACCTCATGGAGAACTTCCGTGACAAGAAATGCCCTTATCCAGTAGTTAAGGTACAGCAATACCCATTGCCACAGTGCATGATTGAGAAACTCTACAACGAGTGTGACGAAATCCTCGTTCTCGAAGAGGGTCAGCCACTCGTCGAGCAGCAGATGCGCGGCTTCATGAACAACGGCAAACCTATCCACGGTCGTCTGGACGGCACATTGTCACGTGTAGGCGAACTCTCTCCAAACATGGTTGGCAAGGCTCTCGGTCTGGAAATCGAAGGCGGCCTCGAAATCCCTGCTCTCGTTGCCCCACGTCCTCCGAAACTCTGCGACGGATGTCCTCACGTTGACTCATACACCGCTCTCAACGAGGCTATGAAGTCATTCCCTGGAGGTCGCGTATTCTCTGATATCGGTTGCTATACCCTCGGCGCACTTCCTCCATTCGAAGCTATCTACTCTACAGTTGATATGGGTGCTTCCATCACCATGGCGAAGGGTGCTTCCGAAGGCACTTTGCTCCCATCTGTGGCAGTTATCGGTGACTCTACTTTCACCCACTCTGGTATGACGGGACTTCTCGACTGCTGCGTTGACAATGCCAACGTGACAATCATCATCCTCGACAACGAGATTACAGGTATGACCGGCTCACAGAAATCCTCAGCTACAGGACGTATCGAGAGCATCTGCACCGGTATGGGTGTCGCTCCTGAGCATATCCGCGTAATCAACCCATTGAAGAAAAACCACGAGGAGAACGTCGCAATCATGAAAGAGGAAATCGGTTACAAAGGCGTTTCCGTTATCATCCCTCGCCGTGAGTGCATCGTTGCTATGAACAAGCGTCTCAAGGCAGAGCGTGCCGCTAAGGAGAAAGCCGCAAAGCAGAACTAATTATTCACCAATTAAGAGATTAAAATCATGAAAATAGATATCATTCTTTGTGGCGTAGGCGGTATGGGTGCCCTCTCGTCAGCAGCAATCATCTCAAAGGCAGCCCTCGATATGGGTTGGTATATGAAACAGGCCGAGACTCACGGTATGAGCCAGCGTGGTGGTGACGTCCAGTCACACCTCCGTCTCTCCGACCAGCCTATCAACTCTGACCTTATCCCAGAGGGTCAGTGCGACATCATCCTCTCTGTTGAACCTATGGAGGCTCTCCGCTACCTGCCTTTCCTCAACAAAAAGACAGGTTGGGTTATCACTAACTCCACTCCTTTCGTCAACATACCTAACTACCCTGACTATGCGGCTATCGAGGCTGAAATCAAGAAGATACCTAACCATATCCTCTTTGATGCCGACGCTGTGGCTAAAGAGGCTAACAACCCTAAGGGTACCAACATGGTTGTCCTCGGTGCAGCTTCCAAGTATCTCGGTATAGACATCGAGAAACTTGAGGACGCTGTTCGCAGCAACTTCGGAAAGAAGGGTGAGAGCATCGTAAACGCCAACATTGCGGCACTTCGCGCTGGCCGTGCTGTGGCTGACAAATAAACAGTCCTGTTGAATAAACAAAGGGCGAAACATCTGTCTGTTTTCTGATGTTCCGCCCTTGTTATTAAGAAAAACATGAACGACTTCACTAAATTCGACTACTCAGGTATAAAATCCCCATGCTACGTCGTCGAGGAACGTCTTGTCCGCAACAATTTGCGACTGATACAGAGTGTAGCGGAACAAAGTGGTGCCAAAATCATTATGGCTTTCAAGGCTTTCGCTCTCTGGAAACTGTTCCACATCACCCGTGAGTACATCCCCTGCTCCACCGCATCATCGCTCAACGAAGCCCGTATGGCTTTCGAGAAACTGGGAAGCAAGCCTCACACTTACGCACCGATATACCGCGAAGAGGAAATTGAGCAGATTGCAAACCTCAGTTCGCACATCACATTCAACTCCCTCAGACAATACGAGAAATTCGGCAGGATATGCCATAAGAAAGGCGTAAGTTGCGGATTGCGCATAAACCCAGAGTATTCGGAAGTAGAGACAGAGTTGTACAACCCATGCGCACCAGGCTCGCGCTTAGGCATAACGTCCACCCAACTTGGCGACAGACTGCCAGAAGGTATTGAGGGATTGCACTTCCATACCCTATGCGAGTCAACGTCTTACGAACTCGAAGAGACTCTCAGTGTCGTTGAACGGAGATTCGGACATCTTATCGACGGACTGAAATGGATAAACTTCGGCGGTGGTCACCTGATGACCCGCAAAGGCTATAACACGCAACACCTGATAGACACCATCATAAAGTTCAAAAGCCGCCATTCCGGAATTGAGGTGATACTGGAGCCTGGCTCAGCCCACACATGGCGCACCGGGGTTTTGGTCAGTCAGGTGCAGGATATAGTCGAGAACAACGGCATCAAAACCGCAATGCTTGACGTGTCGTTCGCCTGCCACATGCCCGACTGCCTTGAGATGCCTTACCAGCCTTGCATCATAGGTGCCGAGAAAACCGACACAAACGGCGAGAACACATACAGAATGGGGGGAAACAGCTGCCTGAGCGGCGATTACATCGGCTTCTGGAAGTTCGACCACGAACTGAAAGAGGGCGAAAAGATTGTCTTCGAGGATATGAACCACTACACCAACGTGAAAACCACCATGTTCAACGGAATACACCACCCTTCGGTGAAACTCCGCCGACTGAACGGCTCATTCGAGACTCTGAGGGAATACACCTTCGGCGACTATCTCTCTATAATGGATTAAAAACTAATGAGAAACAAGTAATATGAAAAAATTTCTCATACTATCGGTAATGATACTGATAAGTTTCATGGCATTTGGTCAAACAGAAGAGACAACAACGTTTCAAACGACCGAACAGTCGGTTTCACAACTGACACCAGACTCTGCCTCATTGGTAACCCGTGATGCCAACAAGTATATTGCAAACGGAGAAATAATGAACAAAAGGGCGTTTATGGGATTCCTGAAATCGAGGGATGCAATCGCATACAAGCAATTCCGTACTGGCTACAACTTGTCTCTGGCTGGATGGGTATTGTTAGCATGCGGTGGTGTAACCATGACAGTAGGCCTATGCGGGATTTTACCTAATCTTGCTTTGGGTATGTTTGTTCTTCCGATACAAAAAGCTAAGGGTGATGAAGACGACCACATAGAACATAAAATAGAAACATTCTCATGGATTTTTACCGCAGGAATGGTAACATCAATCGCAAGTGCTATATGCCTCGGAACTGGCTATGGTATTATGCACAATACACCTAATATATACAACGGAAATATCACAAAACGCAAGCCTGTCGTGACATTCAATCTCCAGTCGTCAAGGGACGGTTTGGGGATAGCCATGAGGTTTTAGTGCCTTTGGTTCCTCGGGTGGAAGTCGATTATCTCCTTGCGCAAACGTGTGATGTCTATATGGGTGTAAATCTCTGTGGTGACTATGTTTTCGTGACCTAACAGCATCTGTATTACACGCAGGTTCGCACCACACACAGCATTGCCGTGGCAAACGAGTGTCGTAGCGTATGAGGCGAGATGGTCTTCTGAAAAACAGGAGGAAAAATCACCCCCAAGTTTTCAGGTGAAATTATTGAAATTATTGAAATCGTTTGAGAAGTCATTATACGATTTTCTGTTTTTTATGGTACGGTAGGGCTTGCTCTTTGCTTGCTCTTTTGTGTTGTGAGTTTGTGTGTACATTTATGTGCGCATTTGAGGTTTCGGCTTGCATGCGATTTCAATAATTTCAATAATTTCACCTGAAAAGTTGGGGGTGGTTTTTTATGTGTCTTAACCTTTCCGACCTGTAAAACATATTTTTGGTGACGCATTCCCGAAGTCAGGGGGATAGCCATGAGGTT
>JAKSNS010000027.1 GCA_024399545.1 Paludibacteraceae bacterium | reverse complement strand
AACGATAGATTAACGATACATTAACGATAGATTAACGATACATTAACGATAGATTGACCTACTAACTCCCATATAGTAATCACATCACCCAAAATTCATCATCCCTTACGTTGCAAGGCAAAAAAAATCACGGAACAAAAAAAGTTCCGTGACCAAAAAAACAGTCAGCCTATAAGCCGGGTTCTGTACTGAAAAAAATTTCAGTTCCTGTCATTTATCTACGCCTGCGGTCACCCACAGGCTCTATCGTTCCACCCACTCAACTCGGGCGAGCAACCCTGATAACGTTGATATACTTGAACTTTCAACCCATGGCGGCACTGCCGACGGTGTCACCACCCCCGCGGTGAGCCCTTACCTCACCTTCTCACCCTTACCACGGCAAAAAGCCTTGGCGGTTATTTTCTTCTGCCTTACCTGAACATCACTGCCCACTTCCCGTTAGGAAGCATGGTGCTCTGCGTTGCCCGGACTTTCCTCCCGCATGCCTTAACATGCCAGCGACAGGACGACCAACTGTATATTTTCAAACTAAAAATTCAGCTTTAACCCACTTTTGGGGGCTTCTATATAACGAATCTGCTTCTTGTTGATTATCAATTTATGTCGCCGTAGAGACGCACGGCCGTGCGTCTCTGCTAACCTATATCCAACAGTTATATTCCTCCTTTTTTAAGACTCATCCCAATCAGGCTGCAAATTTACGCTTTTTTTCCGACACTGCCAACGATAAAGGCTATTTTTTCTTCACCGAGAAACCAAATTTCCCAATCTCCTCACCAAGACCATAATAATGCCCATGCGAATAAGCAAGCAAACCAGCGTCTTCCAAACGGAATTCCCCACTTGCGCCATCAATAAACCTCTCATCCGCCTGAACATTCACTACCTCGGCAAGAAACATGTGGTGAGACCCCAACTCCTTGACATCCACCACCCTGCACTCGATAGACAAAGGACTCTCTACAACCACAGGCGCACCAACAACACTTCCCCTTACAGGCGTAAGCCCAGTCTCCTTGAACTTGTCAAACTCCCTACCGCTCTTCACGCCACACCAATCAGTAGCCCTCGCCATCTCCTCAGTCGTCAGGTTTATCACAAACTCGCCTGTCCTCTTCAACAACCCATAAGAGTGTCGCTCAGGCCTCACGCTAACATAACACATTGCAGGATTGGTACATACAGTTCCAACCCAACTCACTGTTATCAAATTCCAATTCTCTGGCGAATCACCACAACCCACCAGCACAGCAGGCAATGGATAAATCATTGTCCCTGGTTTCCAGTTCTGTTTCATTACTATATTATTTTTGTTTTGTGCCGCAAAATTTCTCGTCACTCGTCCATTGCTCACCCCTTCTCAACCAATTCTCAATGAAGAAAATAGCATCTTCCACATAAACATTCCCGTATGAACAGACTTCATGTTCAGCACCTAAGAATCTGCGTATTTTCACAGGATAGCCATATTTCTTAAACCTCTTCGCAAGGGCGTTTGTACCGTAAAATCCCAAATTAAAGAACTCTATCGAATTATATGTCACAATCTTATCCTTCGTTCCTTGGTACAACATAGTAGGGGCAGGGTCATGTTTCGCCCAATTAATCTTCCCACTCCTCGAAAAAATTGCACCAGCATAAGCCATAACCCCATAAAACCTAAAATCCTCTGGCAACTCCCTCGTCCACTCACTGCCATTAGCGTGACAATAGTCCGCATTCAAAACAGTCACCGCACCTGCGCTGCACCCTGTCGTGATTATCTTATCTTTATCCACTCCCCACTTGCCACCATTCTTAATAAGAAACACCACGGCACTCGACAAATCCTCAACGGCAATCCTCATAGCATGCTCAAATTCGGATATTGAGGCTTTTGCCTTACCTTCAGTAGTGTCATCCGTCACAATGCCCAACCTGTAATCAATGGCGATTGTCGTGAACCCCTGTTCCTGCATTTTCCTACAATAATCAACAGACCGGGCATCATTCCTGCTACCCATAAAGAAACCTCCGCCAAACATATATATAATTGTCTCTGGCTGTCGGTTACGCTCGTCCGCCTCATAAATGTCCATCTTAAGTTCCATACCATCCTTTACTGCGTAAACGACTGTCTCCTGCGACATTATCCCTTGCACACAGAGGCACAAAACAGCGATTATCAAAATATTCCTTTTCATATCACGAAAAAAATAACCGTTAAAGTGTATTCAAATTCAATTTTTTTTCTTACCTTTGCACCCAAAATATTTTTCCTATGAAGTCAAATTCCGAATTTCGCAAAGCAGCCAGAAAATCACTCAAAGGACATTGGGCTGTTGCTGCCCTTTTATCTCTCATTACGTTGTGTATCATAGATTTGTCAACGGCAGTAGATTTGTTTGCGTTTAGTACCCGTACAATCAAATTCACTGAGAGTTTCAATCTGCTTTACACCGTCCTTGTCATTTTCCCTGCTGTTTTCGCAATGCTCGTGGTCTTTCTGCGACTAATCCGCAAACCAAACACAAACATAATTAAGGCTTTTTTCGCCCATTTCGCCACAATTTACGGCCATGCCGTCAGCAGTATGTTGTTGCTTGCTATTATATGTTGCGTATTCTCCCTCGCGGGAATAGTCGTCAGCGTCGCTTTAGCATCTATCCCTTTCTCACTCCTCGACATTCCTACAGATTGGACTGACTTCACAAGTATTAACTCACTGTATGGTTTATATTCTATTTTCCACTCGTTCAACCTCATTATATATATATTGCTCTGTGGTTTCTTGTTCATCCTCACACTCATTCCTTTGCTGATGTACCTATATAAAATCTGTCTTTTCCCATTCATCATCGAGGATAACCCAGACATAGGTATTCGCGAATCTTACCACCAGAGCAAGATGATGATGGAAGGTAATCGTATGAGGTTTTTCCTTCTTGACCTCTCTTTCATAGGTTGGTACTTGCTCAGCATCGTAACTTTTGGAATTGCGCTTCTTTGGGTTCTGCCTTACCACCAAACATCACGCGCACATTTCTATAACGAGCTCAAAGAGGAATACGACAAATCACAGTACCTTTCCTTAGAATAATCTCAAAAGCTATAAATATTTTAGGCAGGTTCTTCACTCGAAGAACTTGCTTTTCTGCATCTGCTTCTCCTGCGGATTCTTAGCCACATAGACCTTCTTACCGCTGTAAGGGTCAATCCCCGCATGGAACATCTCTGTTGCGTATGTCATAGGCGTGGGTGTGAAATCCTGCACCTGTTCAAGCCTGAAATCCAGTTTTCTGACTATCTTAGACAATTCCTGCATATCCCTCATCTCGCAACCTGGGTGTGACGAAATGAAATAAGGTATTATCTGCTGGCGCAACCCCTCGCGGTTGTTTATCCCGTCGAAAATCTCCTTGAACTTATAGAACAGCGAGAAAGAGGGTTTCCTCATATACCCCAGCACCTTATCGCTCGTATGCTCTGGCGCAACTTTCAACCTACCGCTCACATGGTTAACTATAAGTTCATCAATATATTCACTATTAACTGCATCTACCCTCCTGTCACCCGTCTTGTGCATTGCCACATCATACCTCACACCACTACCGATAAACGATTTCTTGACACCTTTTATTGAGTCAACATCCCTATACAGATTCAACAACGCACTGTGGTCAGTGTTCATGTTAGGGCAAATCTGCGGCCATGCACACGACGGGCGATGACACTTTTTGCACTTACTCTCGTCCTTCCCCCTCATCATATACATATTTGCCGAAGGTCCCCCCAAGTCGCTCAGATAACCCTTGAAGTCAGGGTCTTTCATTATCTCCTTAATCTCACGCAGCACTGATTCCCTGCTCCTTGACACGACGAATTTGCCTTGGTGCATTGATATTGTGCAGAATGCGCAACCGCCCCAACAACCACGGTGAGTGTTCACAGACCAACGTATCATGTCAAAAGCGGGAATCCTCTTACCTGAGTATTTAGGGTGAGGCAACCTGGTGAACGGCAACTCGTAAATTCTGTCCATCTCCTCTGTAGAAATCGGAGGAAACGGAGGGTTAACGACAACGTCCATATCACCGACACTCTGCACCAACACCGTGTCATTCAACTTGTTGCTTTCCTGCTCTATTGTCTTAAAAGTCTCTACAGCCACCCTTTTATCCTTAGCGCACTCCTCAAAGCTATGCAGCCTCAACTCACCTTCGTTCTCCTCATGTCTTCTCAGAAACGCCGTCTGCCTCAAATGCTTGCACTCCTCAATTCCCCCACCCTCGTCAAAGACACGGCAAATCTCCCTCGTCACCTTCTCACCCATGCCGTATGACAGCAAATCCGCCCCACATTGAGCCAAAATAGAAGGCATATATTTGTCGTCCCAATAATCATAATGCGCCAACCTTCTCAACGAAGCCTCAATTCCCCCAACAATCACCGGCACTTCAGGGTACAACTGCTTGAGTATCTTGCAATAGACGACAGTAGCCCTGTCAGGTCTCGCACCATGACGACCGTCAGGCGTGTAAGCGTCATCGTGCCTCAGCCTTTTAGCAGCCGTGTAATGGTTCACCATACTATCCATCGCCCCTGCCGTCACTGCAAAGAACTTTTTTGGAGCACCGAATTTGCGGAAATCCCGCCAGTCGCCATGCCAATCCGGCTGAGGCACTATAGCAACCCTCCAACCGCAATCCTCTATTATCCTGCCGATTATGGCAGCACCAAACGAAGGGTGGTCAACGTATGCATCACCAGTGAACAGCACCACGTCAACATCATCCCACCCACGTATCTCAATCTCCTTCTTGGTTGTGGGCAACCAACGTTTCAAATCGACAGCCATATCACAACACCAATATCACATAACAAGCATTTACAAAACCTGCCGACATAAGACACCTGTTATATGCCTCGCCCTCAGCCCTTATCGTCGCCACATACATTCCAATAGCCGGTAAAACGACAGCCATCTCCCAACCAAAACCGTAAGCGAAAAAGGCAAAAAGAGGCATCAACGCCACCTCAACGCCCATACCAACAAGAGCCGCAGTCTTGCCAAAACGCACGGGAAAAGTCCTCTTTCCTGCTATTCTGTCACCATCTACGTCCCTTATGTTGTTAATCGCCAACACGCACATAGAAATCAGACCGCAGACAGCACCACCGAAAAAGCCCTTCAACGCAACATGATTCCAAAAGCCGACAGTGCTCACCGACGATGCCCACTGAATATATATTGTGCCCATCGTGGCGACAAAACCATAATAGATGAAGACAAAAACGTCCGCTATGCCCAAGTAAGACAACGACTTGCTTGTGGCAGTGTAAAGCCAGGCGAAGAGTATAGCCGTTACTCCCACGACAGCAATCAGCCATCCGCCAACCCATATCAGCCACGCACCACTAAGAATAGCAACACCCAGAGCGACGAAGCAGGCTTTTTTTATCTGGTTTTCTGACACAACACCTTCAGCCAAAGCACGTTTGAACCCTGCCCTGCCCTTCTTGTCTGTACCTCGTTTGAAGTCGTAGTAATCGTTAATCAGGTTGCTGAGAACCTGCAACGCCACTGCACTGACCAACGTAATAATAGCATCAACCCACGAGAACACCCCGCCAATCTTCAGACCAACAACGACAGGACACACAGAGGCGAACAACGTCTGAGGTCTGACAATTCTAAACCATAATCCTAAAGTATTCATTGTTTTTATGCGAAATAGACTGACCTTGTTTAACAGAGGGTGCAAAGATACAAAAAAAATCACAAACTAAGGCGCTTTTGCTGATTTTTTTCTTCGACGATATAACAAATTTGTGAGATGATGATAATCAAATTAGAATCCAAAAGGTAAGAGAAAGAGTTTTGATGCTGTTTATATGGCATGACACATTAAAATAATATAAAATAAACTTTATGAAATTAACTATATTCCGACATTTTGACCTATAAATCGCAATGTTTTCGCTAAAAAATCATAATCGGTATAGGATGGAATTTGGGTAGATAAGCAGGGTTTGAGATGAATTTGGTGGGAAAATGATGAGATTTGGTGGTGGAAAATGGAAGTTTTGAGAAGTAGCGGCGATGGAGTTTGTTAAGACGGGTTAAAATATTAAGTTTTATTTAGGACGGTTTTTGGGGTGTTTTAAGGTGGTTTTTGGTGGTTCTGGAGTGCGTTTATCCTTAGTATGGGCTTGCTCTTTTCTTGCTCTCTTGCTTTGTGTGGAAAGGGGGCTTTTTGAGCGGGTTAATGTCGGAAATTTATTCTTAATAAATGTTTGTGATTTCAATTATTTCAATTATTTCAATTAAAATCCTATACCCCACCTTCAATATTACGGAGGAATATATTTAATGTTTCTGAGATGTACCCCAAGTTTTTTATTGAAATAATTGAAATTGTTTTTCCACAGGTACTGAAATATAAGTGTTTTGTCAACAAAACTATTTAGTGATGATAAAATAATAACTTGGTACAAATATGAATTTTTTCACTTGTTCCGCTTTTACTCATCTTGTTGTCTATTTTGATGTTGTTCATCAGTCATTTAGCCCGCTAAACTCCTTCTTCACAACATCAAAATAGACTAACAATCTGAGCAAAATCGTTCCAAGTTATTATTTCATCATCACTTAATCAGCACTGTTCTTCCGCCTCAAATTTTCTTCTCAGATCATTCAATATTTCTCCTTTGTATGAAAAATATTTAGGACCCTGATATGCTCCGGAGCTGTTCTGCTGATCCTCTGGTAAGAAAGTGCCAGTAAAAGCAGATAGTGAGTATAACCTTCCTTTGTATGATACTTTGTTATCAGTGGCAATTGACACAACAATCTTTGTTGGTTCAAACACAATCTCATCACCAATATTCAGTCCAATCATAGAGAATTTGAACGGTGGACGCTGTGGTATTTGTGATTTTTCTTCTTTCTGTGGATTAACCAATGTACGCTTTGAAATGTCGTATTGTTCGCCCTTAAGCATTATAACAGCATCTGTCAGCGTCGTGGAAATATCCACTAAAATATCAAAAGCCGTTTGAGGGTCAATATTGAAAAACTCTCGATTCTGACGTATGCGTAAATCAGTCAATCTGTCAATGGTTTTGTGGACAAGTCGCTCAACTTCATTATATTTCTCAGTCTGCAATGTCGCATAAATCTCAAAAGGAAGAGGGACAGCAGTGTTATCCAACTCCTTTGAACGGACATCCACAGGACGTGAAGACTTGCCAATCTTCACCCAATCTTCACGGAATGAAGGATTAGTTAGTATATACACAAAACCTGTTTTGTCTTCTTTCATAATCTATCTGACTTAATTATTTACATTACTTTATCACTACTTTATGAATCTCGTTATTGGCATTGAAGACTGGATAATCAACAAGGCGAACCTGCGCTGGGTTGATGGTGTAAACACCTGGGTAACGCTCGTTGAGGCGAACCTTGAAGGTATGCTTGCCTTCGCGCAACTGGTAGCAGTAGATGTTGACACGGTCACGGTACTCCTCACGGTACATTTCGGACATGCCACGCTCCTGCCTGTCGGCATAAGAGCAGCCGGCTGGAATTGGTATGGAGACTATGACGTTCTCGGCCGTTTTCTCGACGGTAACCTCCACGGTCATAATGCCTTTGTCGTACGAGGTGCTGATGGCCATGCCGTTGCCCTGAGCCTGGGGTGCTTTGTTCCACCAGTTCTGCTCAGTGGATATATAGACATCCCTGCGGCCTTTGTAATCGACCTTAACCTCGGAGTTGACGGTTGTATGGTAAGGCAGTCGCTCAAGCACCTTGCCGCCAACGCTCATCTGCCACAGCACATCCTCCGCAGCTATCGGCTGACCATTCCACAACGTGCTGACAATCTGCATCTCCATATACTCGCTGAGGAAGCCCTTGAAGCCATACTGAAGCAGCCACCTCTTGATGTTCCTGCACTCCTCACGGTCGTCACGGTCAAGGAAATATCTGTATGCCTGCAAGGTGGTGCCGACCTCCTCGCAAGTCACGCAACGCCAAGGGGAATTGCCGTCACGGAAACTATAGAAACTGCCGTCGGTAAATGTGGTATGCCGCATAGTGTCAAAACGCACCTCACGACCCTCAATCATCTGTTTGTCAATGCGCAGCGATGTGCTCTTGATGCTGTCGTCAGGTATCGCCTTTGCAATCTCAATCGCAGTCCCGACTTGACCGATAGTCCTGAAGAGCCGCGCAATATCGACGAGCTCAACCCAACGTCCACGGTTTAGCTCACGGCGGATGGAGAGTTCCATCTCAAGCGCATTCTCGTTCTCATCCCTGCCAATAGCCTCAAGCACCCTCTGGGTAACCCACAAGGAACCTGAGCCACTGTTCTTTCCCCACCAGCACCACATTCCGTTGGCACCACGGTTCTTGCGGAGCGTTTTTTCAATACTCTCAATCTCGCGCGAGCGTTCCTCGGTTTTTGGCAGCATTCGCAATGCCCTCAACCGGTTTGCCATAAAATCGTTGGAGCCGCACCAATCCTGTTCAGCCACATGCCCGACACTGGACATCATCATCTCGCGGGCATCGCCAAAGACACCGACCTTCATCTCGCCATACTCAGGCTTGTAGGCAAGTGTCACAGTGGCATCACTGTCCATCAGCTGGTAACTGCCCTCTATCATATTCAACCCTTGCGGATAAATCTTAACGCAACGCTTCTCGCCGTCAGTCTTATATACGAACTGCATGCAGAGCGAATCGCCCACGGCCACAGCGTGCAGCGTATCGCTCAGATGTTCGCCCGTCACCCGGTCAACACCCACGCCGACAGCCCCGACGGTATCACCCTCGACGGCGAACCTCGGCATATTGAGTTTGGCCTCGTGCTGTTTCTCGGCCTTGACAACGGATGTCGCAACACCACGCTGCCTGCCCTTTATAGCAACGAACCACTCGCTCCACGAGGTGAGGTCGTCAGGGTATTTCACCTTCATCACTGCCCTGCCCTCTTTGTCCGTTTTGCAGTCAGTCACGAAGAAAGCCGCATCGCTGAAATCCTCCCTCATCACGACAGACGTATTAGCACGCGACGATGTCCCGTATGCCACAACCATCACATCATTAAGTTCGACCTCTTCCTCAGTTTCGGCATACACCCCACCAACCATTAAGTCATTTTTCGCACTTTTCATCTTGATTGACCGAGACTGCGGTTTAGGTTGTTTCTTAGCACCTTTGCCCGCCTTGGTGGTAATAAGTATCACACCGTTTGCCCCACGTGAGCCATAAAGAGAGGTGGCCTCCTGGCTCTTGAGCACAGAGGTCGAGGAGATATCCGACGGGTCAAAAGCCGAAATATCGCCATCAAAAGGAATGCCATCAACCACATAGAGAGGAGCTGTTGAGGAGTTGACTGAACCTATACCACGGATACGAATGTTGCCCGTATTATTTGGATAACATTTGCTAATGCCCACTTGGTAACGTTGAGCCCTTTTGGCACGGATTTCCTCCATGAGTTTCCTCATCTGATATTCCAATTCCTTATCCACAACGCCTTCGCCGTCACGGCAACTGCTTCTCACCCAGACCATCTCGTCTTTGCCGACATTTATGGTCAGCCGTCGGGTCACCGCACCTTCGTACATGAACAGCAACTCGACATCCTTACCGTCTGGCAAATAGAGTGCCTGCGAATTGGCCCGTCTCAGACACCATTCGTCAGAGCCCTTGACACGGAAAGACACCTGAACAGGCATCTTCTCGCCCACATTGTTTATTAAATAAACGAAAACGCTGTAACCGCCTTTCCTATACATCTCTTCTTTGATGTTTTCCTCCGTCCTACGCATCCTGTCAAGTCTGTCAATCCAGTTTCTCCTCAGTTCGTCAACAGTGCAAAGCGAGTCGTCAAGGCTCATAACCATCTGAGAGACAAAAATATTCTGTTTGTCCGACAAATCATATTGTATGACCGTAGGGTCGTGCCACAGCTGGACCTGCCGTCCGCCGAGCTGTATGTTCTCACGCCGTATCACCCCATCAAGATTCACAGCACCGACACCCACACCGCCAATGCCTGTCACATTATTAAAAACATTATCCACAGGTATCAGCTCGCCGTCACGCTCGATGAAACCCTCGCCCAAAGCCTCGTAGTTCAATACCCTATTGTTGAAGCTGTGAATGAGCGAGGCCTCAAGTTGCGGTGAGTTTTTGTATGCACTGCAAAGTCCGGCAGGCACAGCCACCCACGTTTTAGTGAAAGATGCGGTGTCATGTAACGGGACGACGATATTGAAGACCGAGTCAGCGCGATGGAAAGAGATATGGTTGGCACCATAAAGACTGTTTGCCACATAACGGTTGCTGCTGCCAGGAATGACGAAAGGGCGTCCGTTTATCATAACGCACGACACAGGCAGTATCTCGCCGTTCCTGACCAGTACAGGCACAATCTGGTTTTTCACAGTCGAAGGTGTCTGGACAGTCACGACATTGGAGTGCGCATGTGTAAGTTCCCAGTACTGCGTGCCAGTAGCCTCAATCATCTCAGCCAGCCGCAAGTCGTTGAGATTCTGAAGATATTTCTTGTAGTCATATCCTTTCGCACTCAAAGAGTAGTTGTAGAGACTCCGTCTTCGTGTCAAGTCCGGTTCGTCGGGCATATATCCCAGTTTGCTTGTAGCAGCAAGGGCTGTGAGGTCAACATCAGGGACAGGACGACCCTTGCTGTCAGTAACACTGACAGTTATCTCATCCTCCTCGCCAGGCTTGACGCTCAACCGCTGCTCAACAGATACTTTCAGCATATCGCTGCTGTGGCTGATCTCGGAAGAGAATCTTTCGCCATTCTTGTTCACAACGCAAATGTAGTCAGCCATCCCGCTCTCGGCAACATTCCAGTCCAGCAGAGTGTCACGGCCTGACGCAATCTCCTTTCCTTTCCTGTAAATCACCCAGTTGAACATCTCGCCGTGACCGTCAAAACTGAAGCCCA
The DNA here is from genome assembly GCA_024399545.1 of Paludibacteraceae bacterium. GTDB lineage: Bacteria > Bacteroidota > Bacteroidia > Bacteroidales > Paludibacteraceae > Aphodosoma. Next base: position 27,563 of record JAKSNS010000027.1, on the reverse strand, counting down.
CGCTGTCAGCGGTCTCCCTGTTCACGATATGGGACATCTTTATCGCCGAGTTTCCATCCACCGACCGTGTGTCATTCAGTCTGGAAGATGGATGTTTGCAATAAGCATATTCCGATCCGTTTCTCTCCTCACCTTCCGCCGTCCTGACGTTCCATCTCACATTTATACCCATATTGGCTTTAGGCAGACCTGCGGTAGGCACTTTCAGTATCACCTCGCCGTTCTCTATCCTGACAGTGTCTATTTTCGACTCTTTGGTGGACAGGCGCACCATGTCGCCTCCGAAACTATCCACACCAGCCACATCCCAACTGCCCCACGCCATACCGTCCATAATCTCCTTTCCCCTCTCGTCCACGGCGTTTATCCTCAGTTTTATAGTATCGCCAAGCACGACCTCCCTCTCCTCCAATGCGCCAGTGACGGTCAGCGACTTCAACTCGTAATCCTCGTATCTGAAACTAACACGGTATTCATCATTCTGGTCAGTCGTTGCAGTTAAAGAATAATACCTGCCGTTCGTCAGGTCAAAAGAATCAGTCAGTTGCGTCTCGCCTGTCACCACTCCATACTTGTCCGGTTTGCCGATATACACAAAATCGGCATTCAGTTCGACAAACACATCACCTTTGCAAGGCTTGCCCTTTTTGTCGAGCATGACGAACTTCCATTTTATAGTTTCGCCAGGCTTGTAGCGGTTCTTGTCAGTAATTCCCCATGAGAGCAGAGGCGTGACCAACTTGTTTTTAGCATAATATGAGTAATGATAGCCATATTTTTCTCCCATTTTCACATATCGCACATAGCCGTCCATCTTCACCTCAACCATCATCTCGACAGCCTTGTTGTTGAAGGTGAGAACAAAACCGCCGTCCAGCTCGCTCCACTTCATCCTGCGGCTGTGCTTTATCCGCCCACTCTTATATGCCAATCTCACCTCGGCGTCCCTCACATCGCACTGTATGGACGGTTTCTTCGTTATACGGACAAGCACCCTCTTCATGCTTGAGGAGCGTTTGTTTTTTATGACATCGTTGCTGACCTTGACCTCGAAAGGCGGGTTGTTGAAGGCCTTGATATGCACGACGTTCCTGTCCTGACACGCCCATACCCACAGACCCTCGGTGGTGTCTTTCACGACGTTGAACGTGTCAATATCGTAAACGCCCACCATGTCGCGCATGTACTGTTGACAGCCGGTTTTCTCATTACCGAGCAGATTTTCCATCTGCTCTTTGGTGAGGCGGAACTTGTAGCATTTCCCGCTGTTAGTCTCTATCATCTGGCAATAAGCCTGAACAGCCAGCATAACAGTGGCCAGCAAAATCAATAAGCGTTTCATATATTATAAATTGTGACTAAAACATTCTAAGGTATTTGCCAAAGAAAATATCGTAAATCTGGTATGTCGTTTTATCCACAGAAATATTCTCTAATATCAGTTCTTTATCGACCAATGTTTTGAGCAAGCGTTTTGAGTTTGAAGCAGTGCCAATATTGTACCTACCAACAAATTCAGCAGAGGTTGGGCGTTCCATCACACCTTCTTTGGCAACAGCTCTGAGATATTTCCACTGTTGCGCCGTCAGCATCGTCCTGTATTGCATATAAGCCCTGTTTTGCCTATTCTACGAGGCGACACAAAGGTTATATCAGCACCATTTTCGATGTAATTCACAAGCGTTTCGAGTTCTGTTTTGCGGTCACAAAACAACTCTTTCGATATATAACCTCTTGAAACAAATGGATTTATCATATACTAATACCTTCTTACCTATACCAATATCCACTACACTTTTTATGTAACACAAAAAGTGTAATAGTAAGGCGAGATTTTAACTTCGACGCCTGAGCTTCATATCCCAAAAAGATGTCTCCGTCTTGCATTCAGATAGCTGATATAAAATTTCTTCTGCAATTCGGAAAGATATACAATACCACCAATAAATTCCGCGAAATCAAGCGTTCCTATCCTGTCAAGAAGCAAGTCAAGTGCCTCAATTAATCCTGTGGGTTTATCGCTCGAATGAAGATAGTTGAAATAGTTTATCTTTTTGCCGTCAACCTTCAACATAGATGTAGGGAACGAGAAAATCCGGGCATTCATCTCTCGTTCATCTGACAAGCACAGCCGCATTATGCTGTCATCAGCCTGTGGCAAAAGGCAACTTGCGCAGTCGAACACTGGTGCCAGTTTTGCCTCGCCGGTCATCTCATTCACCAAAAATCCCCAATTACCGTTATGCCTGTCAAAATTACCAAGTAAGGCATCTACCACAAACATCTGCCAAAAGCGGCACATCACCACGACAGGATCAATAAATGCCTGTTGCTCAATAGTGAATAACACATCACTCAGTTCTGTACCTGTCCCCCCACTTCTGGAATCAAGGACTGAGTTTTTAATCGAGCAAAAATCAAACAGACGGACACCTGCCGACGTAAAGTCCTTACATGCGCAGACCAACTTTGTACGACCGTTGGTGTAAGTGCCAAGCAATGTTTCTTGGGCAGGAATGCCAACCATTGAGAAGATTGTACTTCCAAGATGCTCCGAAATACAGCAATTTGAATAAGACTGGTCATTAGGACGGTCGTGTACATCTGCGGGAAACTTGAGCATCCAGACATCGTCATTGTATGTGACCGCAATCTTCTTGCCATTGGCGCCGTTGTATGCGCGATTTGACACCCTGGCGCAACTTGAAAAATCTATTTCTTTCATCTTAGAATTCTCCTAACTTGTGCCACAGAAACTTATCACGAAGATACTGCGCCTGTTCATGCGAAATAAGCTGGTCGTCAATCTCAGCACCATTGATAGACCCGTACAACTCACACCAAAGGCAGTCAAGCAGCGTGCTGCCGTTGCGTCGTCCCTCTTTGTATGCGTCAAGGTCATTCTGCAGGTAACTGGGCAACCCGACTTCCCATGATTCGTAAATCGTCTTTACTTCTATACTATCCATTCTACCAATAATGCAATTGACGCTATTCAGCCGCTGTATGGAAAGGCACCAGATGAACCTCGCTGCGACGGCCATATTGCTCGTCATACGAGAAATAAATCAGATAATAGTCGGCATCTTTCTTCTGACAACGGTAATCATCCGTGGTAATTGACTGATTGCCACTGAGCAACGCAACCTCTCCGTTGGCGGATATGTCAGCCGAAATCACGTCAACAGCCATCTCGCCAAGGGTATGACCATCACCCTGGAAGAACTCGACATAACTCTTGCGCTGGAGGGTAACGTAATAGCTGTCGTTGTTCGTCGTCGTGAAAGTCGCATCAACGCCATTAACATACGTCTGAGTTATCTCCACCGAGATTTCGTTTGCCGAAGGGACCATCTCCGCCGTAGTGACCTCGCGTGTGAAGAAGTCCGTTATTCGATTGCCGAGGCTGTCAATGCCGTAAGCATAAATCACGTACTCCATCTCAGGGTCCATGACGTAAGTGAAATCCACTAAATTGTGCGACTGTTTTCCGGTCACGCATCTCTCAAGCATCAGTTTGTACCATGGCTCGCCCGACGACTGGCTGACGAACTCGAACCAACTCTTCTCAAAACCATAGATGCTGTCAGAACTGTAGGTGCTCTCGGTGAGGTATTTAGACTTTGTCATTCCATAGACGTAGTACGTCACGTCAGGGTCGGAGCATTCTGTGGTGAATTGCACGTTGTTGCTGGTGACATTCGTAAGGGTGATGTTGATGACCGGCTTAGTGTCAGCCGCAGGCTCAGACTTCTCGTCGTTTTTACAACCAACAAGAAGCACAAGCAGAATTGTCAAAGTACTTAGAGTCTTTTTCATAAGATATTTTATAAAACGGTGAATATATAGAACTCATCTATAATTTATCTACAATAAAATCAAGGGCTTCGTCCAAACCATTTACATATTTACCACCAGCTGTTGCCATAAATGCCTGTCCTCCACCACCACCTTGGATGTATTTTGCGGCGTCACGGATAATCTTGCCAGCATGAAGTCCCTCATCAACAAGCGATTGGCTGAGGAAGAGCGTCAACGACGGTTTGCCTTCGTAAACGTTTCCAATAGCCAACATGAACCGCTGCTCGCCAAATTTACCCCTCATATAAGATACGATGGTTTTCAGCACTTCTGGGTCAACGTCGCACATGAAACGTATCACTTTCGTACCACGGATTTCCTCGGCACGCTCAATCATGTGTTTCTTCATGTTTTCAGCCTGCTGTTGCATATATCCCTCGACCTGTTTCTTGAGTGCGCTGTTTTCAGCCATCTGTTTCTCGACCGCTGCAACGATGTCAGGAGTGTTGTTCAACATATCGTAGAGGATATTGAAACGCTCCTCCATTCCACGGATATATTGCAACGCACCATTTCCAGTCAAGGCCTCTATTCTGCGCACACCTGCCGCTACCGAGCTCTCCGACAATATCTTAAGCACACCGATGTTGCCTGTTGCCTTGGCATGAACACCACCGCACAACTCAACGCTGTCGCCATACCTTACCACACGCACCTTATCGCCGTATTTTTCGCCAAACAAAGCCATAGCACCCATCGCTTTCGCCTCTGCTATAGGCACTTCCCTATGTTCGTCCAAAGAAAAGTTTTCACGAATCATAGCATTAACGGTATCCTCAACCTTGCGAAGTTCCTCAATATTAACTTTCTGGAAGTGCGAGAAGTCGAACCTCAAAACTGCTGGCGAGACATACGAACCTTTCTGCTCGACATGTTCACCAAGCACGCTTCGCAAAGCATAGTGCAACAAGTGTGTCGCCGTGTGGTTTGCCTCGCTCGCATGGCGTTTCGCAGCATCGACTTTAGCCGTCACCTCTTCGCCTATCAACCATTCAGGCAATGAGTTGACTATGTGTACAGGCAGGTTGTTTTCCCTTTTCACGTCTATGACCTCTATTTTATCCTCACCACGAACCAACCATCCGTTGTCGCCTGTCTGACCACCCATTTCCGCATAGAATGGGGTTTTGTCAAGCACGATTTGGTAGTATGATTTGTTTTTCTGAACTACTTTCCTGTATCTTACCACCTTCGCCGTACACTCCAAAACGTCATAGCCCAAAAATTCCGTGCTTCCGCAATCCTCAACTATCTCCCAGTCACCCAACTCTTTCTGCGCGGCATTGCGTGCGCGGTCTTTCTGTTTCTGCATCTCTGTGTTGAAGTCGTCAACATTGAGCGTCATCCCCTGCTCTCGCAATATCAATTCCGTCAAATCCAACGGAAATCCGTATGTATCATATAATGTGAATGCGTCAACGCCACTAATTTCCGTCCTCCCAACTTTCCTTGCGTCTTCTATCACTTTGTCAATGAGTTTTATACCAGTCTCCAAAGTCCTCAGGAAAGCCTCTTCCTCTTCTTTCATCACTTTGGTTATGAGTCCTTCGTTTTTGACCAGTTCAGGGTATTGTTTGCCCATGTTGCCGATCAACACAGGGAGAAGTTCGTACATGAATGCCTCGCGTCTTTCCAAGAAAGTATATCCGTATCTCACCGCACGGCGCAAGATTCTCCTTATCACATAACCGGCCTTGGCGTTGCTTGGCAACTGCCCGTCGGCTATTGCGAATGCTATTGTCCTCAAGTGGTCGGACACCACTCGCATTGCCACGTCTGTCTTTTCGTCTTTGCCGTATTCTTTGCCCGACATTTTCGCAACTGCCTGGATCAGTGGTTGGAATACATCAGTGTCGTAATTTGATTTCTTGTTTTGGACAGCCATGCAGAGTCGCTCAAAACCCATACCAGTGTCGATGACTTTGTTTGGCAATGGCTCTAATGATTTGTCTGCCTTTCTGTTATACTGCATGAACACCAGGTTCCATATCTCAATGACCAACGGGTTGTCTTTGTTCACCAAATCCTTGCCGCTGACTTTTGCCCTCTCTACGTCGTCACGAAGGTCAATGTGTATCTCCGAGCATGGTCCGCAAGGTCCCGTCTCACCCATTTCCCAGAAGTTATCGTGCCTGTTTCCGTTGATTATGCGGTCTTTGTCTATATGTTGTTCCCAACAAGTTGCAGCCTCGTCGTCACGGCTGATACCTTCGGACGGAGAGCCCTCGAACACAGTGACATAGAGTCTGTTTTTATCCAGTTTTATAACCTCGGTCAGGAACTCCCATGCGTATGCGATAGCCTCTTTCTTGAAGTAGTCGCCGAAACTCCAGTTACCCAGCATCTCGAACATCGTATGATGGTACGTATCATGTCCAACTTCCTCAAGGTCATTGTGTTTACCGCTGACACGAAGGCATTTTTGCGCATCGCTGACTCTCGGGTGGGTTATTGGGTCATTGCCAAGAATTATGTTTTTGAATTGGTTCATACCTGCGTTGGTGAACATCAACGTAGGGTCGCCTTTCAACACCATAGGTGCTGAAGGAACGATTTCGTGGTTCTTGCCACGGAAGTATTCCAGGAATGCTTTCCTTATCTCGCTGCTTGTCATATTATTATATCATATTAAATGCCACATCCATCATATTTGTCATGCACAGTTGCCTATCTTCAGCCGAAAGTGCCTCGCCTGTCTTTATGTTGTCCGAAATCGTACACATACACAGTGCTTTTTTCCCAGCGTACGCCGCGTTTGCATAGAGTGCCGCAGCCTCCATCTCAACGCCTTTCACACCCATTTTCACCCAACGGTCATTGCCGGCATCGCCTGCCGTGTAGAATGAGTCAGAGGACAACACGTTGCCAACCTGATAGCGAACACCCAGTTTCTCAGCCTCTTCCACGGCAGCCCTCAGCAAACCGAAGTCTGCTATAGGTGCCCACACGCCGCGCAATTCAAATTGGTCAAGGTAGTTGCTGTTTGTGCATGCCCCTTCAGCCATCAGCACATCGCCTATCTGCATTTTCTCGTCAAACGTACCCGCACTTCCCAATCTTATGATACGTTCAGCGTCGTAAAAGTTGAACAGTTCGTAGGTGTAGATTCCTATCGACGGAATACCCATACCATGCCCCATCACGCTGATTTCCTGTCCTTTGTATTTACCTGTAAATCCCAACATCCCCCTGACGTTGGTCACTTGTTTATAGTCTTCCAAGTATCTCTCAGCCATGAATTTAGCACGCAGTGGGTCACCGCTCATAATGACTGTTTTTGCTATTTCACCGTATTTTGCCCCATTATGTGGTGTTGGGCAGTTCTCTTTTGCCATATTTTTATTGTTTTTGGTTATTTACTATCATTTCGCATTTTTCGCAGTCAAACCCCAATTTGAACCTCCTACCTTTAGAGTTTCTCAAGAACAACTCACCCCTGTAAACCCCTTTTTTCTTCAAACACTCTCCGATTTCATACCTTATGCAGTACCTGCAACGCATCAATTCCTCAGGTATTACACCATATTCAGCCACGTTGCAAGCCTTTTGCGCCACCACGTCACATCTGTTTGTCACACGTCCCCAACCTTCTGATAATGTCTCTATTAACGCCCTTCTCATCTCTGCAATCTTCGACACAGGCACGAACCACGGTTTCCCAAAATCCAGCACAACGTCATCTACCCTAAATTCCGTCCCTCCAGTTTTCGCCAATGTCTTTCGCCAAACCTCCATTGTTTTCCCAGCATCTTTAGCCTCACTCTTATCGCACTGGAAATCAACGTTTTTCGTTCCATATCCTTTTACCTCACCCGTCAACCTGAACCCATTATATTTTTCTTCTACTTTAATGGTCACGCCTATTTTTCTTTCCGCACTCTCCCCCCTCAGCACCCTCTCAAACTCAATATCATTGTTCCTAAACAACTGAACCCCACGTGGTAACCTCTCATTACCATCAACCATCACACCTTTCAGTTCACCGCTTTTTTCATCTACCCAACAAACCCCATCGCCGTTTTTCAGTTTCACCCCATCGCCCAATGGCTCGCCCATAGCCTTGCCTGTCACCATTGTACACATTCCATTCCTCCTCTCCCCACTCAAAAAATACTCCGTCCCTCCCCTGTAGAATGTCCTCCGCACGTCAGGCTCAAACATCAACCTCACATCGCCCAACGACCTTTTCCTCAACCCCTTACCTTCCATCATCTCGTCCAATCTCTTTCTGTACCAAGCCGTTATGTTTTTCACATAGTTCATATCTTTCAGCCTACCCTCAATTTTGAAGCACCTCACACCAGCGTCAAGCATCTCACCAATCCTCATCGTTGCGTCAAAATCCTTGAGCGACAGCAGGTATCTACCTTTAATTATACTCCTCCCATCCTCTCTCTCCAAGTCGTAAGGCAGTCTGCACATTTGCGTACACTCACCCCTGTTTGCCGACCTTCCCGTCACTGCCTCGCTCATGAAGCACCTACCACTGTAGCACACGCACAAAGCCCCATGGACAAAGCACTCTATAACAGCGTCCGTTGAGCGTGCAATATCCACTATCTCCTTGATACTCAACTCACGCGCAAGCACCATCTGCGTAAATCCCAATTTCCGCAATTCTTCCACCCTCTCTTTCGTCCTTATGTCGCACTGCGTCGAGGCATGTAGTTCAATCGGAGGCAAGTCCATGAGGGTCAACCTCGTATCTTGTATTATCACTGCATCAACACCAACCTCATACAGTCTTACTATCAATTCACGTGCCTCCAACCTCTCTCGCTCGTCCATCAGTGTGTTGACCGTAACAAACACCCTCGCACAATATTTGTGCGCAAACGCCACAAGCCTCGCAATATCTTCCACGCTATTACCTGCGGCTGCCCTAGCGCCAAATCTCTCAGCACCTATATACACAGCGTCCGCACCATGCTTAACAGCCTCAATACCAATCTCATAATTCTTTGCAGGTGCCAACAGTTCAACCTCTTTCACATAACACATAGACCCAATATTTCAATTTGCAAAGATACGGTTTTTTTTCGTAAAAACCAAAAATTCCACACGATTTTTTTTCAAAATTTACCTCCTGCCACACCTAAAATAAACGTAGTGGCAACGATACATTAACGATACATTAACGATACATTAACGATAGATTAACGATAGATTAACGATACATTAACGATACATTAACGATAGATTAACGATAGATTAACGGTATATTAACGGTATATTAACGGTATATTGACCTATCCCTGAACACTTCCTTCGTATCTAACGAAACCCGTACCGTCTCAGTAACCACTAAAACATCCGACATCAACAAAAAAATACACTTGCGAATTACAAACAAAACACAAAATTCACCCTGCTTGTAAATTATTTCATAAAACCTATTGCCATGTAAAAAAAAATATATAACTTTGCAGCCGCTTTGACAACTAATACTATGAGAAAGTTATTTACACTTGTTTTACTGTTATCCCAGTTGGCACTTAATGCGCAACAGTTCTCTATCTCAGAGTTTTACGAGAACAAAAACGACAACACAGCCTCCAAGGAAGGGACAAAAATAGTCATCAACTACAATGAGCTTTGTGCGCTAATCAAGGTGCAAACAACGCTCAAAGGCTTCGTTTTTGACGGCGGTTCCATAGGTGTTGAAAGCGTTGACGACTCAAGGTCCGACGAAATCTGGGTTTACGTCCCTGCCGGATTAAACACAATTTCACTTCTCCATAACAAACTTGGCATGTTGCGCGACTACCGTTTCCCCATCTCCCTGCAACCAGGCCACACTTACGTCATGGTGCTTTCCTCGTCCGCCAATTCTTCATACCAACAACAAGAACCTGCCAATCCAACCCCTCCTGCCACCAAACAAAACATTTCCTCACAGTGGTTTGTCCTGACTTACGAACCTAAAAACGCCAGCGTAGAAATAGACGGTGTCCCCGTCAAAGGAACTGACGGTAGTCTGACCAAGTTGATGACTATCGGCAGTCACGAACTTTCCGTTTCTGCCAAAAGATACCACAAAATCACCACGCTAATCGACATTGAGTCAGATAAGAAGGAGTTTTCCGTAAACCTCAAACCTGCTTTCGGCTGGCTTAAAATCTCTGGTCCCGAAGGTGCATCCGTTTTCCTCGATAACGAAAAAATCGGCAACGCCCCTCTGACCACCGACACACTCGCCAGCGGTATGCACAACATTTTAGTGACTGTACCCAACTGGCTGCCTTTCAAGGATAAAGTTCAAGTTTTCGATGACTCAACTGTTGTAATCGCACCTCAACTGACCGCCAACTACACCCCAGTAACACTTACGACTGACGACAAAGTCGAAATCTGGGTTAACAACGAAAAACGTGGCGTTGGCCAAGTCACTGTCAACCTCACACCAGGCGAATACAATTTCGAATCCCGCAAAAACGGTCATCGCACTTGCTCAATCGTCCGTTACATAGAGCTATCTTCTGGCGAAACGTTCCAACTCGCCTCCCCAAAAGCCATTGCTGGTTCTTTGTCTGTTGATGTCAAACCTATTGGCACAAAGATTTATCTTGACGGAGAATACAAAGGTATTTCACCAATCCTTTTAAATAATGTGCTTGTAGGTCAACACCAAATACGGCTCACTCACGACGGCTACAACGAAGTCAGCCAAACGGTCGAAGTCTCCGAATTTTCAATGAAGGAGATTTCCATAGAAATGGTTAAGAATGAAATTGTTGCGAAAAACGAACCAGCATTCGTTCCTCAACCTGCAACCCCTACTGTTGTCACCCCTGAACCTAAAGCACCTGCCGTTCCTCAACAAACAGTTCCAACTCCTAAACAGGAGCAACCTAAACAAGAGCAACCTAAACAAGAAACAACCACACCAACACCTAAACAGGGAAAAACCGTACCTGCGCCTGATCAAGTTGACCCTGACCTGCTGTCCTCAAGACTCAACCTGTCATTTATTCCTGAAGACTCAACATTCTCAATGACAAGCGACGGGGCGATTATCGAAAGTGGCATTCTTAACAAAGTCCCTAACGAGTTCATCGGGAATTTCAAAACCAGTGCTGATGTTATAGGAATTAAGGATTGGGCTTTCGCAGGATGCAACGACGTCACTGGTGTCATAATAACCTCAAACGTCACTTACATTGGCAAATATGTCTTCAAGGGTTGCCAGAAACTGAAAAACGTCAGATTTGCCAACGGAATAAAAAGCATAGGTGAAAATTCTTTCCAAGGTTGCCCGGCACTTACAAGTATTGCCTTGCCTTCAAGCATTAAAACCGTACCAAACAAACTTTTCTTCGACTGCAAGGCTCTGAAGGAAGTCTCTCTCCCTGACGGCATTCTGACAATAGGAAACTCCGCTTTCTTTGGCTGCGAAAGTTTGTTACAGATAAAAATCCCGAATACAGTAACTACAATCGAAGAAAAAGCCTTTTCTGATTGCAACGCCCTCACAAACGTAACAATCCCTGCCAGCGTGCAAAAAATCGGTAGGGAAGCCTTTTCTTGGTGCGAAAGTCTTAACAGCATCACATTCTCAGGGATTGTCTATGAAATTGACCCAGAAGCCATCAGCCACTGCAAGAAACTCTCAGTAATCTACGTCCCTGTAGGCTCGATGGATTACTATTCAAACAAACTGCCTGAGAATTTACGGGCTAAAATCGTAGAGAAATAACAAGTTCTGAAAAAGCAAGACTGTGGCGTGCGCAAGTTAAGCCATCCCGCTAAATCTCTTTAGGTGAGTTTATTCGTTCATAGTCTTATTTCGTTTTGTCAAACGGTGAATTTATAGAACTCACCTTTCAAATATCGCAATAATAAAAGAGGCATTCCGACAAAAAAAGGAACGCCTCTTCTTTATGAATAGGACAAAGTCTCGCAAGGATTAACTTCCGAAAATCAATCCTTGTATTTCAAAACAGCCGAAAGTGATCCGTCAGGATTAATCCACGCCTTACCGCTTTTCAGCACCTGCATTGCATTTGTCACGCCAACTGTACGGATTGCGAATGGCACAGCAAAAGGCAAACCTTTGAAAGCAAAGGTCCCGACACCCATCAAAATACCAATTGCACCCGCTATCATTGAATATCCATCCGTCAATGGACTCAAAAAAAGTCCCAAAACGACAAGTGTCATAGACACGATGATGAAAATCTTCCTGGCTTTCCTGTGTTTCTTGAACACTTCGACCATTTCACCCGTGATTACAATCTGGGTCTCCCGTGCGTTGATTGCACCCTGCAATTCTTCAAGTGTAGATACTGTTACCATATAGTTTTTGTTTATAATTTTCCAAAGCCCACCGAAAACAATACTTAACGGTGCAAAGTTAGCAATTTTTTTCGACAAAACCTAATTTCTCACACAATATTTGCACAATTATTTCATCACCCCCATAACTCCCTGATTACCACACTTGGCCACTTCCAATTTTGGTATGCCGCCTGGGCAATTGTCGGCGCAAGGACCATTCCCCAAAGGCCAAAATCCAGCCAAACAACGAGAACGACAAGCAAAACAAGTGTCGCCGCCGCTGAAATCAAAGAGGCTTTGAAAAAAGGCACTTCGTTTTTCGACAGAAGGAAATCCGCCGCATTGACATGGTTTGTCTCTAAAAAATTCTGCAATATTATCACCCAAAACACACCACCCGTCAGCAACTTTGTGTTGCTTCCCAACACCTCAACCAACGCCCAGTTCCCAAATAAATCAGTCAACACCCCACCTGCCACATAACCGGCAATAATGACAACCGTAGAAATAACGAATGTCTTACGAATCTTTGAAATATTCTCCGTCACCCTCCACTCAAAAAGTTTTGGCAAATAAACCCTCGTAACCACAGTCGAAGCCCTACCGATAACGACAATAAGCTGCAATGTTATACCAAACATAGCCATTTCAGCCAAACTAAGGAATTCCGAGCCAATAAACGTGCTTGACCTGTTTATGATTATCCCCCCAAGACCTGTCAACCCAATTTTCACAGCATTTGGTGCAATCGCCTTTAATATCTCTTCCCTCGGCTGACTGGCACCCCCATCTTTAGCCCCTTTCAACCGTTTACGGACATTTTTCGTGAAAAACACTATCTTGCTCAACACCCTCAATACAATAATCGACAAAAACTGCGCACCCACGACAGCCACAAGTCCGTAACCCATTGACACGAAAATTATGGCGCCAAAAAGGTAGGTTAGGTAACTGGCTGTTACTATTTTGTTATACTCCGCCATCAGTCCACGCCCCTGCAAAAGCGACTGATAATACGTCGAGTAAAGGTTCCACGTCATGAAAATCACCAGCAAGCACCAAGCAATCCACACATCCGACGGCTCACCGCTGTATTTTTCGACAAGCGTCGAAACATACCATGTGCCAACTGTTGCCAAAAGTACGAACAACGAAAGAGCCATGATGCCATAAAAACGTTTCATGCAACGTATGACATTCCTCAACAACATCCAATCCACCTCGTCATCTGCGACACTTTCTTCCAAATGCTCATAACCTTCTTTTTTAAGTCTTTTCACTCCGCTGAACACATAACCCACATTCCTTGTAAATGAATCCGAAAAACCAAAATCCACGATTATCATCAACATCTGGATTGTCGTGAAAATAGTCCAGATACCAATCTGCTCGCCGTCAAGTTTATGAAGCACAAAAGGATATAGGAGCACCCCTGCCCCTATTTTCAGTACGGTGGCAAAAACGCCCCATACCATATCCTTTTTGCCTATATTTTTTATCATCTGTCTCTTACGACATTTTCAATGGCACGGAAATTTATCTCCTCACCATTTTGGTCGTAGAATTTGTACTCCATCAGCCCAAAGTTCTGACGCTCGCACACGTTGACTTTTATTCCATATTGCAACCACCATCTCAGGCGTGTATTTATAAAGCCTTTTTTAATATACGCTGCGACATAAGGGTGAACCTCAAGCCTAACCTTCCTGTATTTCAACATCTCTTTCGCAAATTCCACCTTCTCCTCCAACTCGTCAACCAACAATATTGAAGCGCGGGAATGACCTGTTCCCCCACATGTCGGACAAACCTCGTCTGTATTTATCTCCAATGCGGGACGAACCCTCTGTCGTGTAATCTGCATCAGGCAGAATTTACTGAGCGGCAAAATGTTGTGTTTTGCCCTGTCATTGTTCATCAGTATCAGCATCTGTTCATACAGTTTCTGACGGTTGTTCGCATCAGCCATATCTATGAAATCAATGACGATTATGCCACCAATATCCCTAAGTCGCAGTTGTCTTGCAATCTCTTCTGCCGCCAACATATTAACCTCAAACGCTATATCTTCCGGCGACTGGTCTTGTTTCATCCTCGAACCACTGTTGACATCAATGACATGCATTGCCTCCGCTTTGTCTATGATGAGGTAAGCGCCCCTCTTGAATGACACCGTTCTGCCAAATAGCGATTTTATGTTCTTGGTTATGTTGAAGTGGTCAAAGATAGGTTCCTTGTCCCTGTAAGCCTTTACAATACCTTTCAGCTCTGGTGCGATAAGTTCCACGTACGAATACACCTCACTATAAATAATGTCGTCATCGACGTAAATAGCCTCGAAGTCTGGAGTGAAAAGGTCACGGAGTATCGAAACCGCCCTACTGCTCTCTTCGTATATTTGACCAATACCGTTAGTCGTTTTCAATTTCTCCAACACTTTCACCCAACGCTTCTCCATCACCTTGATTTCCGACTCAATCTCTGGCAATTCCTTGCCTTCAACAGCCGTCCTCAATATTACTCCATACCAGTTTTTCTTGACTGATGCCACCAGTTTGCGAAGACGTGAGCGCTCAGCATTCTGTCGAATCTTCTGCGACACCGAAATTCTGTTCTCTTGTGGTATCAGGACCATATTCCTACCTGCAATGCTTATCTCGCCCGACAACCTTGGTCCTTTGGTATTTATGGGTTCTTTGATAATCTGTACCATGATGAATTGCCCCACTTGCAAAACATCCTGTATTTGTCCGTCTTTCGGCAGCACCTGTCCTTCAACTTTAGGTGGCACATAATCCACCTGTATATGCCTCCTGTCATTTAGGCACATCTGCACGTATTTGTTGAATGCAATGAAATTCTCACCAAGGTCGTGGTAATGAACAAAAGCCTCTCTCTCTGACCCTATCTCTATAAAAGCAGCGTTCAAACCTGGCAAAACCTTCCTCACCTTTCCAAGGTAGATATCCCCCACCTGGAATTTGTGGTCCATATTGTCACGATGCAGCTCCACCAAAACATCGTCTTCCATCAATGCTATGGTGAGGTTCCTGTCTTTTACACTAAATATCAGTTCTTTCTTCATACTCTATTTCTTTCTCTCCTTAAATTAAAAAAATGGAAAAGCAAACTCTGAAAAAAACGCCCAATGCAAGAGGTAATATCCAAGAGTTTGCTTATTCTCATCAAGACCTTTATCCGTCACAAAAATTGACCAAGTCTTACTTTTTCTTCTTGTGACGATCCTTTCTCAGTCTTTTTTTACGCTTGTGCGTTGACATTTTGTGTCTCTTATGTTTCTTACCGTTTGGCATGACTCTAAGATTTTATAATTTGGTTTACTAATCATCCCTATGAATTACTTCACCTGGATTGTGAATTCCTTTGATGGCTTGAATGCTGGAATCTTGTGTGCTGGGATAGTGATGGTTGTGTTCTTCGAGATGTTACGGGCTGTTTTCTCGGCGCGCTCTTTAACGATGAAGCTACCGAAGCCTCTCAAATAAACATTCTCATTCTCTGCCAAAGAACCTTTTACCGCTTCCATGAATGCCTCTACGGTTTTGAGGACATCGTCACGGTTAATACCTGTGTTTCTGGCGATTTCTGTTACGATTTCTGCTTTAGTCATAACTAAAATGTGTTTAGAAGTTATTATTATATTACTATTTTTCCTAATTTGCGGACTGCCGAAAAACAACAGTCCGAAATCGAGGTGCAAAGGTACAACTTTTTTTTGAAATAACCATCATAATCAGCAATTTATTTTCAAAAAAAATTTTACCACTTTTTTTCTATTCATTATTGTGTATTCAAAATATTATTCGTACCTTTGCAAACTCAATTTATACAACCAAAAAATTCTCAGTTTTATGTCAGTAAACAAAGTTATCCTTATCGGTAATGTAGGTAAAGATCCAGATGTACGTTACCTCGAAAATGATGTCAGAGTCGCTAACTTCCCTTTGGCTACAACAGAACGTGGCTACACTATGTCCAACGGAACACAGGTGCCAGACCGCACTGAATGGCACTCAATTGTCGTTTGGCGTAACCTTGCGGAAATCGCCGAAAAGTACATACACAAGAGTACGAAACTCTATGTCGAGGGAAAACTCAAGACCCGCATTTACGACGACAAGACTGGCGTGCGCAGATACATCACAGAAATTTACGCCGACAACATCCAGATTCTTTCCCCTGTTCAACAGTACCAGCAGCCTGCTCAGCAACAACAACCTGCCCAGCAGCAACCTGCCCAGCAACAGTTCCAGCAGCCAGTGCAACCAGTTCAACAGGAACCTGCCGCTGAAGAAGAAAAAACCGCAACGGAAAACAATGATTTCCCTCAGACTTTCTGAAGTAGATATTATTAAGCTATGGAGACGCATCATTTCTTGCGTCTCCATTTTATTGTCATAACGCCTCGGATATGTCCCTGTTCTCTACTCTTCTGATTCTTGCGATCCTGCTTTTCTGCTCCGCCTTCGTCTCAGCGTCCGAGGTGGCGTTCTTCTCGCTCACACCTAACCAGAAAGAGGAACTCGAGGAAAATGGCAATTCCACGTCAAAACTTATCCTTGAGCTGATTGACGATCCCCAGTACCTGCTTGCGACAATCCTTATCACTAACAATTTCGTAAATATAGCGGTCATCGTCCTCTCTTCAATCCTAATCGCTGGATTATGGGATTTCAGCGACAAACCTTGGCTCGGTTTCTTAGTCGAAACAGTCGCAATCACTTTCATAATCCTCCTCATCGGCGAAATTATGCCAAAGATTTTCGCAAGGCAGCACTCACTGTCCATGTGCAAGATATCCTCCCGACCACTCTCCTCGCTGAAGACTTTACTTAAACCCTTCAATTATATTCTGGTCAACTCAACCAGTTTCCTCCAAAAACGCCTTGAACGTCACACCCACAACAGTCTCTCGATGGACGATCTCTCACAAGCACTTGAACTTACCGAGAACACCATCGAGGAAGACAAAGACATCCTCCACGGCATCGTCAATTTCGGCAATCTCACAGCTGCCAGCGTCATGACCCCCCGCATGGAAATGATTACAATCCCCTTCACCGCCTCTTTCGACGATGTCATAAACTGCATCAACGAACACGAATACTCACGTATCCCTATCCTAAACAAAGGGTCTTACGACAACATACGTGGCATACTTTACGCCAAGGACCTCATCCACTTTATCGGCAAAGGCTCTTCTTTCAAATGGCAAACACTCATCCGCCAAGCCTATTTCGTCCCTGAGACTAAGAAAATCGACGACCTTCTCCAAGATTTTCAGAAAAACCGCGTCCACATGGCTATCGTTGTTGACGAGTTCGGCGGAACCTCTGGCCTCGTCACTATGGAGGATGTCCTTGAAGAAGTCGTCGGCGACATCAGCGACGAGTATGATCAAGAACAGCAACTCTTTTCCAAAATTGATGACCACACATTCCTTTACGAGGCAAAAATACCACTTTCTGATTTCATCCGCTCGCTTGACCTCGATTTCGACATCTTTGAAGAGTATCTCGATGATGCAGATACTCTTGCAGGGCTTATTCTTAACGTCAAAGGCGATTTCCCTGAGCTCAACGAGCATGTACGGTTCAATAATCTTGATTTCGAGATTACCGAACTTGATGCCCGCCGCATCATAAAAGTAAAACTGACACTCCTCGACACACAAGGCTAAAATGACATACGAATAAATAATGTGGTCACAAACCAGAATATGAACAAGACACTTTACATAGCGCTTTTACCATTGTCCTTTATTTTGTACGCATGCGCCAGCGACTGCCAACCAAAACCGTATGCCTATTTCCGGATTGAACTTCCCCCTGTTGAATATCGCCAAACAGACTCCCTCGGTCCTTACACCACCGAGATTAGCGTCAACAGCCATTCCGACAAGACTGACTCTCACTGGTCAACACCGTCCGACAAATGGATTAACCTAACCTATCCTCAGCTGAATGCAACTATACACCTCAGTTACAAACACATCACCCCCGACCAGTTGCAAACAGTCACCGAAGAGAGCCGAACGCTTGTTTATAAGCACGTCATCCGTGCTGACAATATCATAGAGTCCTATTATGAAGACTCTATTAATAGTGTGTATGGCGTTATGTATGAACTTACAGGCAACGCTGCGTCTCCTGCTCAGTTCTATATGACAGACTCTACTCACAATTTCCTGCGAGGAGCTGTCTATTTCAACAACCTGCCAAATTACGATTCTATTATGCCTTGCGCCACATACATAGAAAATGACCTCGTGCATATAATCGAGACACTAAGATGGAATAACTGATACAACATGATAATAGAGAAAAACACATTCGAGGACGGTTCATCTTTTGCTCTGTGGAACATCACCGAAGACGTTGATGAACTGCTTGCCAAACTGGACAACGACCCTTTCGTAATCGAGAGAATCTCGCAATTCACAAGCATCAAACGCAAATGCGAGTTTCTTGCCTCACGCTGCGCACTTAACGAGATGACAGGCAAGAAACTCTCAATCTCCTACAAGCCTTCTGGCAAACCTTTTGTAGATGGCGAGGATTTCAACATATCAATCTCACACACTGGCGAATGGGTGACTGTACTCACCCACCCCACTAAACGTGTCGGTATTGACATTGAGCGGATTTCAGACCGCCTCCTTCGCGTGAAGAATAAGTTCCTCAAACCACAAGAACTTGCCTTCGTCGATTTCCAATGCGAGAAGCCACAACTTGCAATCATGTGGGCAACAAAGGAAGCCCTCTATAAATTGCTTGACATCGAGGGTCTTGACCCAATAAACGATATTCACATAGAACCATTCATGACATACCTTGACGGCCATCTGACAGCCTACGAAACAAAAACAAATCTTCATCGCCATTTCGATGTTGAGTATCTCGTGCGCCCGCAGTATGTCATGGTAAGAGTTGTCGAACAATGAAATATATAGGCGCACACGTTTCTGCCTCGGGAGGTGTCGAAAACGCACCTCTGAATGCCCACCAGATTGGCGCAACGGCTTTTGCTCTGTTCACCAAGAACCAGCGTCAGTGGTTTTCAGCCCCTCTCACCGCCGGTTCTATCGAAAAGTTCAAAACCCTCTGTGCAGAATATGGTTATACGCAAAAGCAGATTCTGCCTCACGACAGTTATCTGATTAACCTTGGTTCTCCTGATGATGAGGGACTTGAGAAAAGCCGCAAGTCGTTCCTTGACGAGATGCACCGCTGTGAACAATTAGGCCTTGACCGTCTGAATTTTCACCCAGGCTCACACATTAAAAAGGTCAGCGAGGAGCAATGTCTTGACACTATCGCCGCAAGCATCAATTGGATTCTCGAACGTTCCGAAGGTGTAACAGCCGTTCTTGAAAACACTGCTGGTCAAGGTTCTAATCTCGGTTACAGGTTTGAGCAACTCAGATATATAATCGACCGTATTGACGACCAAAGTCGCATTGGTGTCTGCATTGATACACAACATGCTTTCGCATCTGGCTACGATTTGGCGACAGAGGAGGGCTTTGCCGAGACTTGGCGACATTTCGACGAGGTGATAGGTTTCAAGTATCTGAAGGGTATGCACATCAACGACTCATTGAAGGCACATGCCTCACGTGTTGACCGTCACGCCTCTCTCGGTGAGGGACTTATAGGAATGGGTTGTTTTGAACGCATCGTGAAAGACCCACGTTTTGACGAAATCCCTCTTATTCTCGAAACCCCGGACGAGTCTCTTTGGGCATCCGAAATTGCCCGTCTGAAAGATTATATTGAATAAAACACATTATATAAATATATGGACATAAAAAATTTATTGGTTATGGCACTTGTAGCCACCAGCCTCGTTGGTTGCAACCTGAAATCAAAGAGTGATGTGATTGACGAGAGCAACGACCCGGAATATATCGGTCGTAATGAAATCAAAGTAGAGAACGGACGCATGTGTGCCGAGGTGCTTTGGGCTTTCGGTCGCCTGAGTGACATTCAGGTGTCGCCTGACGGCAAAAAAGTAATCTATGGCGTTCAGTATTACAGTGTCGCGAAGAACAAGTCAAACCGTGAGCTTTTCATCATGAATGTTGACGGTACGGACGTTCAGCAGATTACTAAGACTGTCAAGAGCGAATATGCTGCTAAATGGGTTAAGGATGGCGAGAAGATTGCTTTCATAACCCCTGACAATAACGATGTTATGCAACTTTGGGAGATGAACGCCGACGGTTCACAACGCACCCAGATTTCAAAAGGCGACAAAGATGTTGTTGACTATCTCTATTCGGCAGACTCAAAGCAGGTTATCCTGATTCATAACGTCAAATATGGCGAGACTGCCACAGACCTATACCCTGACCTTGACAAGACAACAGGTCGTGTTGTTACTGACCTGATGTACAAGCATTGGGACGAGTGGACGGATAATGTTCCTCATCCTTTCGTCTATGATTATGACGGCGAGGTACTCACCAACGCCCGTGACATTCTTGAGGGCGAGCCTTACGAGTCTCCTGTGAAACCTTTCGGTGGTGCTGAGCAAATCACCTTCACCCCTGACGGCAAACAGATTGCCTACACTTGCAAGAAAAAGAAGGGCATTGACTACGCACTCTCCACCAACAACGACATCTATCTCTACGACATTGCGGCTGGCAAGACCATCAAGAACCTCACTGACAGTATGATGGGTTACGACATCAACCCTGTGTTCTCGCACGACGGCACTATGATGGCTTGGGAAAGCATGGAACATGACGGCTATGAAAGCGACAAGAACCGCCTCTTCATACAGAATATGGCAACAGGCGAACGCACTGACCTCACCCTTGATTTCGACCAATGCGTAGGCACGCTCAACTGGTCTGCCGACGACAAGCAAATCTATTTCACAAGCTGCTGGCACGGCGAGTTTCAGATTTATGTGGTTGACATAGCCACAAAGGAGTTCCGCACCATTACCCAAGGAGTTCACGACTATGAGCAGATTGCCCTTGCAGGCGACAGACTGCTTGGCGTACGTCACTCAATGTCAATGCCTAACGAGATTTACAGCATCGACATCAACAGCGGTGCCGAGACTCAGATTTCCTTCGAGAACAAGGCCATCCTTGACCAGTTGACCATGGGTGAGGTGACGGAACGCTGGATTACTACGACTGACGGCAAGAAGATGCTTGTCTGGGTTATTTTCCCTCCTCAATTCGACGCAAACAAGAAATATCCTACCTTGCTCTATTGCGAAGGCGGTCCTCAGTCACCTGTAAGCCAGTTCTGGAGCTACCGTTGGAATTTCCAGATGATGGCTGCACATGATTATATAATCGTTGCGCCTAACCGTCGTGGGCTTGTGGGTTTCGGTCAGGAGTGGCTTGAGGAAATCTCCGGAGATTACGGTGGTCAATGTATGACGGACCTCTTCACAGCCATTGACACAGTATCGCTTGAGTCTTACGTTGACACTGCCCACCGTGGTTGCGTCGGTGCTTCTTTCGGCGGCTACACCTCTTTCTGGATGGCAGGTCACCACGACAAGCGTTTCAAGGCTTTCATCGCACATGATGGTATGTTCAACCTTGAGCAGCAATACCTTGAGACAGAGGAGATGTTCTTCGTCAACTGGGATCTCGGTGGCGCATACTGGGAACCTGTCACAGCCAATACTTACGCCAACTCGCCTCACCGTTTTGTTGACAAGTGGGACACCCCTATAATGGTTATCCACGGCGAGAAGGATTACCGTATTCTTGCCTCGCAAGGCATGGCTGCTTACAATGCAGCGAAACTTCGTGGCCTTGACGCTGAGTTGCTTATCTTCCCTGACGAAAACCACTGGGTGCTTCAACCTCAGAATGGCGTTCTCTGGCAGCGTCGTTTCTTCAACTGGCTTGACAAGTATCTTAAATAATAAACACAGGTCAAAGTAAAAAAATATGAGCGATATATTAGACAACATTTGCGATGACTCAAAGTGCATTGCCTACATATTGGAACACATCGACCCAAAACTGAATGTCACCGACAACGATATTCAGTACGTCCTCGACCTCATCTGCGAGTACTATGCCGACAACAATCTTGTTGACGACAATAACGAACAGGCGGAAATAGCCGAAGATGATATGTTCAACTACATCATGGCTGCTATCCGCAAAGAGAAAATCGTTATCCTCAACGATGAGCAGGTTGAAGCAATAATAGATCAGGAATACGAGTTTGGCAAACTGGAAGGGTTCTACGAATAAGCAATGCTCTATTTCCTTATCAGACATATAGTCAGGTATCGAAGGAAAGTTGTTCGCAATAATCTCCGAATGGCGTTCCCCGATGCTGACGACAAGACACTCAACCGATACGAAAAGGATTTTTACCATCATTTCGTTGATTTGTTCAAGGAGTCTCTGCTTATGGGAATTGTTACCCGCAAGCAAATGAAGAGGATCTTGAGGTTTGAGAATATTGAATTGTCTGAGCAAATATGCCGCCAAAAAGGAATAATGATGGCTGTTTTTGGTCATCAATGCAATTGGGACCTCATTGCAAGCGTACCTCTCTGGACTGACGTATATGACACCGCTGCATTATACAAAGAACTGCACAACAAGTTCTTTGACAAACTATTCTGCCGTATAAGATGCCGTTTTGGTCTTACGTTGGTCGAACATCGCGAGGCTGCGAGAAAAGTGCTATTGGCGAAACGCGGTAACGGCAAACCTCAAACGTTTGCCTTTAACACAGACCAGTCTCCTAAAGTGTCTGAAGCCTGCGATTGGGTCAGTTTTCTTGGCATTGACACACCTGCCATCGGTGGTTGGGCGACTTTGGCAATCAAGACTGATATGCCTGTCGTCTATCTCCATTTCCACAAGGACGGTTGGATGCGCTACAGCATCAGGATAGAGGAAATAAAGGAACGTGACCGTCAGGAGATGCTACAGAAATACTACACCCTTTTGGAAGAGGATATAAGAAAGCAGCCGGGACAATATCTCTGGTCGCACAAACGTTGGAAATTCAGTCGATAATCAAATATTATGAAAAGCGATAGCATAGTTATTATTCCTACTTACAACGAGAAGGAGAACATCGAGAAAATCATCAGGGCAATCTTCGCCTTGCCTAAACAGTTCCACATTCTCATCATCGACGACGGCTCGCCCGACGGCACTGCCGCCATCGTCAAGAACCTCCAGAATGAGTTCACCGAGGAGCTTCACATCGTGGAACGCTCTGGCAAACTTGGACTTGGCACTGCGTATATCTGTGGTTTCAAGTGGGTTCTCGAACATGATTATGAATATTGTTTCGAGATGGATGCTGACTTCTCGCACCCTGTTCCCAAACTTCTCGAGCTTTATCAAGCCTGCGCTGACGGGGCAGACGTGGCAATAGGTTCACGTTATGTTGGAAATGTCGTCAATGTGGTCAACTGGCCAATGGGGCGTGTGCTGATGAGTTACTATGCCTCAAAGTATGTCCGTTGCGTCACCGGTCTTCCTGTGGCCGACACTACGGCAGGTTTCAAATGCTACCGCCGCAGGGTACTGCAAACCATTGAGTTCGACAAAATCCATTTCAAAGGCTATGCTTTCCAGATTGAGATGAAGTTCACGGCGTACAAGTGTGGTTTCCGGATTGTTGAGGTGCCTATCGTCTTTGTCAACCGTGTCGAAGGAACTTCCAAAATGTCAGGCGGCATTTTCTCCGAGGCCCTTTTCGGTGTCATCCGCCTGAAACTGTCAAGCATATTCCGCAAATTCCCAAAACCCGTAGAATAAATGATTACATTAGAACAGATTAAGAGTGCCAAAGCACGTGTCGAGGCACTGAGGAAATACCTGAACATTGACGAGAAAAAGATACAGCTCGAAGAGGAGGAACTCAAGACCCAGGCTCCTGAGTTCTGGACAGACCAGAAACGTGCCGAGACACAGATGAAACTTGTCAAAGGCATAAAATTCTGGATTGAGGGCTACAACAGGGTTGCCATGGCTGTTGACGAGGTTCAGGTGGCTTTCGACCTTTTCAAGGAGGAGTGCATGACCGAGACAGAGGTTGACGAGGCATACCATAACGCAATTACCGCCATTGAGGACCTTGAGATGCGCAACATGCTGCGCAAGGAGGAGGACAAACTCGGTGCCGTGCTCAAGATTGTGGCAGGCGCGGGAGGTACAGAGGCACAGGACTGGGCAGAGATGCTTATGCGTATGTATCTGCGTTGGTGCGAAAACCAGAAATACAAAGCCGAGATAACAAATATCCTCGACGGTGACGAGGCTGGTGTCAAGTCTGTTACCATTCAGATTGAAGGCGATTACGCTTACGGCTACCTCAAGTCCGAGAATGGCGTTCACCGTCTCGTGCGTGTGTCGCCTTACAATGCCCAGGGCAAGCGAATGACATCCTTCACCTCTGTATTCGTCGTCCCTTTGGTTGACGACTCTATCGAGATTGAGATTCAGCCCGCAAACCTCTCGTGGGACACTTTCCGCTCGTCAGGCGCAGGGGGTCAGAACGTCAACAAGGTTGAGTCGGGTGTCCGTCTGCACTATAAATTCAGAAACCCTGTCACCGAGGAGATGGACGAGATTGTCATCGAGAACACCGAAAGCCGTGACCAGCCTAAGAACAAGGAGAATGCGCTTCGTCTTTTGAAGTCTCAACTCTACGACCTTGAACTGGAGAAACGCCGTCAGGAGACTGCCAAGATTGAGGCTGGCAAGAAGAAAATCGAATGGGGCTCGCAGATACGCTCTTACGTTTTCGATGACCGCCGTGTCAAAGACCACCGCACGGATTATCAGACCTCTAACGTCAACGCTGTCATGGATGGTGATATTGACGCATTCATCAAAGCCTACCTGATGCAGTTTGGTGGGGAATAATGACCGTTCAAAAGAACCTTTAACCGACCCTCTCACCTTTCCGCTGAGAGGGTCAATATTTTACTTTTGGGGGTGCTGTGTCGGTGAACCTGTGCCTCTGAGTCAATCGTCCTTCACTATAGTTTTTCCCTTCGTCGTGCGTTTTTTCCGCGAAACGGCGTTAAATAATCCTAAAACAAGGAGATTTTTTTGTCTTGAGGAGATAAACGGCTGTGTTTTAGGCTTATGTCTTGGCAATGGGCATTTGAGGCTTTGAGCCTCGAATGCCGGCTGCGCCTCAGCAGAGCGCAAGCTGACGCTTGCAAAGGTTGTTTAGTTCCTGAAAAACTCAAACGAGTTTGGTTTTTCAGGAACTAAACAACCTTTCTTTCTGCTCTGCTTTCGGCTTGCACGCCATTTCAATAATTTCAATAATTTCACCTGAAATTCTACGGATCACTTTTTTTTTGACAGACACATTATTATATTATTATATATATATACTTATATAAATATATACTTTTTTTATAATGTTTCCTTCATTTTTTTAGAGAGGACAAAACATACCCCCAACTTTTCAGGTGAAATTATTGAAATTATTGAAATCGCACATAGTAATCAAGAGGGAAAAATATGAGGGGAAACGGGGAGAATGTAGGGGATGGAAATGGGTTTTTATGGTACGGTAGGGCTTGCTCTTTTCTTGCTCTTTTGTGTTGTTGGTTTTGATTCGACATTTTGACATTTCGGCGTTTCGACATTTCGACATTTTGGTGTTTCAAAATTTCAAAATTTCGGCGTTTCGATGATTTCGATGATTTCAATAATTTCAATAATTTCACTTAAAAACTTGGGGGTCATTCCTTGCTAAAGTGGGGTACTCAAAATTCACCTAAAAAACCTTGCCCGTATCAGAAAAAATCCGTACCTTTGCACCCGATATTGAAGTAATGATATTTTGTAATGGAAAACAGGACAATCAAGATTTTCATCTCGTCGTCATGCGAGTTGAGTGCCGAGAGGAAGGCGTTGGCAGAGTTTGCCACGGAAGTCAATAACATCTGGTGTGACAAGGGGATTACCGTCATTCCGGTTGAGTGGGAGTTTGTTGAGTCTGGGTTGAACGGAGGAAGCAAACAGGAGGATTACAACAAGAAGATTGACGAGTGTGTGCGTTGCGTCGTGATGTTTGCCACAAAGGTGGGTAAATACACAAAAGAGGAGTTGGATTATGCCTTGCAGAGGGCAAAAGAGGGAGAAAATCCGCAACGTGTCAATGTGCTGTTCAAATATAGCGATGTCAAGGAACTTGAGAAATATCCTGATGTGAAAGGGGTTTATGATGACCTGATGGAAAAAAAGATGTTTCCTGAAAACTTCAGCACGTCGGAGAGTCTTAAATTCAAATTCCTCACGTATATCCAGTTTGAGCTGAAACAGTATTTTGCTGACATTGATTTGAAAATAGAAGATGGGAAAGTGACGATGGGGGGCAAGACGTTTTTTGAATACGGCAATTTGCCAAGTTTCAAAAATTGCGAGGAGTACCAAAATCTATTGAAACATATTACTGACAAAGAAGAATTATTGTCGTATTCCAAAGACGAAACAACCAGATTGAGACACTCCTCAGAATTAAACGAACTATTGAAAAAGAAAGCCAATATGGAGAAGACCATCTGGGATGTTACCCTTGAATTGACAAGGATGTCGAGTGATAGATGCACGAAGAAACAAAGACAGGTTATTGGTTTCATGGAAAATGGTCGCTATAAAGAGGCTTTGGCATTATTACCAGAAGAGGAAATTGACTTGGAAGTTCGTAACAATCAAAAGAGGGTTAAGATAGGAAACGAGGGTTTGACTGGATTGAAGAATAACATTTAAGGACTATAACATTAGGATTGACGCTTTGAAAAGTATGATGAAGAATGGTTGGGTGGAGGAAGTCATTGGGTTGTATGGAAAGATTCTTGATGCGGCAAGAGGGTATGTCGAGGGGTATGAATTGGCAGAGT
Source organism: Paludibacteraceae bacterium (assembly GCA_024399545.1). Lineage (GTDB taxonomy): Bacteria > Bacteroidota > Bacteroidia > Bacteroidales > Paludibacteraceae > Aphodosoma. The sequence continues at coordinate 524 of JAKSNS010000027.1, read as the reverse complement.
TGATTTTTGAATATGCTAAATTTCTACAGGACGAGAACCAATTCCATCTGGCAGAACAACCATATACCGAGGCGTTGGAGATATATCGGGAACTGGCAGCAACCAACCCTTCCGCATACCGTCCATACGTAGCTGTTACACTGAACAACCTTGGTGCCTTGCATGACGATAATAACAGATACGAAGAGGCGGAGAAGGAATACAAAGAGGCGTTGGAGATAAGGCGGAAACTGGCAGCAGCCAACCCTTCCGCATACCGCCCAGACATGGCTACGACACTGAACAACCTTGGTAACCTGCAATGCAAGAACAACAGATACGAAGAGGCGGAGGAGGAATACAAAGAGGCGTTGGGGATATACAGGGAACTGGCAGCAGCCAACCCTTCCGCATACCTTCCAGACGTGGCTATGACACTGAACAACCTTGGTAACCTGCACAGCGACAACAACAGATACGAAGAGGCGGAGAAGGAATACAAAGAGGCGTTGGGGATATACCGGGAACTGGCAGCAGCCAACCCT
>JAKSNS010000026.1 GCA_024399545.1 Paludibacteraceae bacterium | reverse complement strand
TGCGGCAACATTTTGACGATTTCAATAATTTCAATAATTTCACCTAAAAACTTGCCCCCCTACCCTCAAAAAAAAAGAGATAGTATATTTATATAGAATATATGAATGTGGTGTCATAATTTTTTACCCTCAAGATTTTAGGTGAAATTATTGAAATCGGAACAAGTGCGGCTCATATTTTGCGATTCTGACGATTTGCGACGTGTTGCGATATATAAGGCACAGTAGAGGTCATTCAGGACAACTGCGCAGGATTAGTTGCAGAGAGGTGTAGTGTGATGGGATTTGAATCAACAATAGTGAATCAATACTAATGAATAGTTATAGAGTCCTAGTTCTCATAGAACGCTGCTCTTTTCTATATGTTTTAGAAATTCTAGGAGATTGCATTAACGGGATGGCTTAGCTTACGCCCTGCCTTGGATTCTGCCGCTCATTATAAAAATCGGCTGCCCACAGCATAACTGAAGCAAGATTCATTTCTGCTTTCGTTTGCACGATTTTTCAGTAATTGTATGTAGTGATAACGCTATCCACACGAAACGTTATAGAGACTAATGTTTATATGAAGCCTTCAGTCATTATCATATCCGAAACAAAAACACCATCTTCGGTCAACGCACAACGGCGATTGTCTAACGTGACAAACCGTTCAAACTTCTTCATGGATCGTACAAACTTATCACGTCTTTCGGAACCAAACAATTCCTCCATCATAATTAAGTCAATACCTTCACGTTTTCTCAACCCCAACATTACCATCTCGTTAAATCTATCGCTTTCGGACAGCGTCTCAGACTCCCAAAACAGCTCATTTTTCTCAACCATTGAGCAGTATTTCAACGTATTACCAATATTCCAACGCCTTTCGGTTGAACCATCAAACGAATGTGCAGCTGGTCCAAAACCCAAATATGCATTACCATTCCAATACCCACTATTATGCCTTGACACAAAACCATCCAATGCCCAATTCGAGATTTCGTAATGAATGAAATTCTCATTGCGCAATCTCTCCACAATCTTCCTATACATTTGATTAGAAACCTCTTCGCAGACACCATTAATCTTTTTTTTAGTAATCTTACTTCCCTCCTCCATCATAAGCGAATACGCTGAAATATGTTGAACACCCAAAGCCAGAATTCCATCAAGGGTTTTATCCAAGCCATTGCCAGGAACACCGAAAATCACATCACATGATATATTATCAAACCCCAGATTTTGCGCCCTAAGGACAGCCTTCAACGCATCTTCGCCATTATGCCGTCTCTCCATCCATCGCAACTCCTCATCATCAAGGCTCTGAACACCAACGCTTAATCGGGTTACCCCAGCCGCAAGCAAACCACAAAGAAACTCCTCGCTCATATCCTCTGGGTTGCACTCAACAGTCCACTCCACCAAACCGCTAACATCAAATCTTGCCTCGACCATTTTCCTCAACTTAACTATGTCGGCAACATCCAGCATACTGGGTGTTCCCCCACCAAAATACAAGGTTTCAACCTCACCAGCACACATGCGAAGGTCCATCTCTGTCTCGACAGCGGAAAGGTATCTATCTTTCAAGCCTATATTTGTGCCGCTTACGAAATCGCAATACGAACATTTGTGCCGACAAAAAGGCACATGTATGTATATCATCTGTTTCATATCCTTTTATCTGAGAATAGCATAGGGCAAATTTATATATTGACCTTAATAGCAAATGCAAAGGTACGAATATTTTTTCAAAAAAAACATCTCTATGTCATTTTATTTTATTATCTTTGCCACAAATTACATAAGACCGCAATGCAACTTTACACACCAATTAAAATCCCTAAGTTTCCGACCATTACACATTCAGCCAATATAATGATGTTCGGGTCATGCTTTGCCTTATGCATGGATAGACGCTTGTCGTCACTCCGTTTCAATGTCACGAGCAACCCCCATGGCATCACATATAACCCTGTATCCATAGCAAACTCCATCGTGCGGCTCTCATTGTCCAAGAAATACACCCAAGCTGAGATACTTGAACATAATGGATTATTTTTCTCCCCAGACCACCACGGAAGTTTCTCGTCCGCCTCACAAAAAGAGACACTCGATAAAATAAACACCTGTTTCAGCGTAGCCACCACTTTCATTCCAAAAACCACCCATTTCATACTGACGTTAGGTTCCTCTGTTGTCTATGAACGGGATGGCAAAGTGTGGAACAACTGCCATAAACTGCCACAAGGACTTTTTATGAAACGCCGACTCACAGTCAACGAGGTTTATGACGCACTCTCGCCAATAATAGAACGATACGGAGATAGCCGTTTCATAATATCCGTCTCGCCAATCCGTTATCTTTCAGACAACAATTCGACGAACAAAGCCACCCTTTTGCTCGCCGTTGAACGATTATGCGAGACTTTCGCCAACGCCACCTATTTCCCAGCCTACGAAATTCTTTTGGACGAACTAAGGGACTACCGGTTTTTTGCCGATGACATGCTTCACCCATCACCTTTGGCTGAGGAGATTATATTCAACCGCTTTGCCGAAGCATATTTCACACAAAACACCATAATGCTGAACAAAGCCATTGAGAAACTGATGACAATGCAGGCTCATCGTCCGCTCCACCCAGATTCCGAAGAATACCAACGTTTCAAATCAAAACTACAAGAATATGAAAAAACTGTTTCTGACGCTCTTGCTCGCAGCCGTGACTCTGTCGATGACTGCACAATCCAATGACGGTTCAATCTCGCCTGAGATGATGAGCCGCATCAAGGCCTCATTCAAAAACACATCAACGGACAAAATGGTTCGCAACGCCATAGCAGCATGCGACACCAAGCAGCTTTCGGTCAATCAGGAAAACCGCCAAGAAATCGATGACAAATTTTCAAATCGTGTTCCTAACAAAGGCATTACCGATCAGAAACGCTCTGGCCGTTGCTGGCTGTTTTCCGGTCTTAACGTCCTTCGTTCAAAAGCCATCGCACGTTATGAGCTAAAGGAATTCCAATTCTCGCAAGCTTATATATTTTTCTACGACCAACTTGAAAAGTCAAACCTGTTCCTCCAGATGGTAATTGACACACGCAAGGAAAAAATCGACTGCCAATCCGTTGAATGGCTATTCTCAAATCCTATAGGCGATGGGGGTACATTTACGGGTGTTGCAGACCTCGTAAACAAATATGGGCTTGTTCCTTCGTGCGCAATGCCTGAGTCAAAAGTCGCGAACGCCACTTCGCAGATGTCCGACATCCTAAAGACGAAACTACGTATGGCAGGAATCAACCTCCGCGACATGGCTGACCGAAAAGCATCTATGGCGGAACTTCTCCAATACAAAGAGCAAACACTTTGTGAGGTTTACCGCATCTTGGCACTATGCCTCGGCACACCGCCAACAACATTCACATACCAACGTAACGACTCATCAGAATCTAAGACATATACCCCTATGGAATTTGCGGCAGAGTACGGCACAGCGGAAATCTGCAACGACTACATTATGCTAATGAACGACCCTACCCGAGAATATTACCGCTGCTATGAGATTGACCGTGACCGCCACACATACGAAGGTCATAACTGGCTCTATGTCAACCTGCCTATCGAAGACATCAAGCAGATGGCCATTGCCTCAATAAAAGATTCCACCGCTATGTATTTCTCGTGCGACGTCGCCAAATTCTTGGACAAAGACCGCGGGCTTTTGGATGTGGCAAATTACAATTATGAAGACCTTTGGGGGGTAAACCTGCAAATGGACAAACGACAAAGAATCGCCTCACGCGCCTCGGGTTCTTCACACGCAATGACCCTTGTAGCAGTTGACCTGAAAGACGACAAACCGACGAAATGGATGGTCGAGAACTCCTGGGGAGCAACGGCTGGCCATAAAGGACACCTAATAATGACAGACGAATGGTTCAACGAATATATGTTCCGTATTGTCATTTGCCGCAAGTACGCAACTCAACGCACGCTTGAAGTACTCAAGACAAAGCCTATAAAACTTCCTTCGTGGGATCCTATGTTCGCAGCTGAAGAATAATTAAATCCATATCACTATGACATTACTGTTTTCATTACTTCTGACAGTCTCAGCGATGCTTACCGTTGACAATATCAACTACACCATCGCTAACAATGAAGCTACCGTCACCTATTCGCCAGACGCCAAAGGCGAAGTAACAATCCCAACGACGATACGTTACCAAGGTGTCACTTGTCCCGTTGTCGCAATAGCAGATTCCGCTTTCTACGATCAATACCAAATAACCGCAATGAACCTACCGAAATCCATCAACTCAATCGGTGGTTTTGCGTTTTTCAACACCTCTATCAAAAAGCCAGTGTTCACAAAGACAATTTTCGCATACTTGCCTTTTGAATTTAAGGGAAAATATGAGTTGCCAAAATCCATCACCGAGATTACGGCAGGCGCTTTTTGTGGTTGCGCCGACTTGACGGAAATCTCGCTGCCTAAGAAACTCGAAAAAATAGGTGATTATGCCTTTCTTGCCACAGGAATAACCTCACCAGTGATGACTAAAACGCATTTTGCCTTCCTTCCAACTGATTTCAAAGGCACATACAGTATTCCAAACGGCATAACAACCATATCCGCAGGTGCTTTTCTTGGCTGCGAGGAGTTAAAACGCATCAATATTCCAGTTTCAGTGACGACTATAGGCGAATGCGCATTCATGAGATGTTCAAGCCTCGATTCTGTCATAATCCCTTCAGCCGTAACAGATATAAAAACTCGTACATTCGATGGTTGCAAGAGACTCATTTATGTTGTCCTTCCTCCAAAACTTAGCGTAATTGGCTCATACGCATTCAACGAATGTAGATGGTTGTCACGCATAGACTTCTCAAATACAGTCGTCCAATCTATTGAAAACCACGCATTCTATTGCTGCATTGCCCTACAGAAATTGATTCTAAACGAAGGTCTCACCAACATAGGAGAATGCGCCTTCGACCAGTGCAATGACCTTCACGAAGTAACAATTCCACAATCTGTAAATTCAGTCGGCGTACAGGCGTTTAGCCATACCAAGATTTCAACGCCACTATTCTCAAAAACCGTATTTATACTACTTCCAGAATCAACGACAGGCACTTATACCGTCCCTGAAGGAATAACCACAATAGTAGGAAACGCCTTTGCATTCTGCCAGCGTCTTGAGGGAATCGTTCTTCCGTCCTCTGTTCGCACAATCGGCAAAGGGGCGTTCCGCTTCTCCAGTATCCGTACAATCAATATTCCAGAAGGAGTGATGGTTGACGATTCAGCCTTTGAGGGTTGCAAATATCTTAAGGGTGGTTCATGACATGGGCTATGAGTTAGGGGGAGAGAAAAAGAAGGGCGTATGGATTACCATACGCCCTATTTTATAAACGCATTACTGATTACTCGGCAGGAGCAGCAGGAGCAGCTGGCTTGCAGCAAAGAACCTGGATGTAGTACTCAGAGAGATAAGCCTTGCCTTCGAGAGAATCGCGCTCAGCAATCTGCTGGAGCATACCCTGGAGTTTCATCATTGGGCAGCAAGCAGAGTCACCTTCAGCGTGCTCAGCGGAGCAGTGGTGTTCGCCTTCGTGCTTCTCACCATCTTCGCAGCACTCTTTTGCCTCGCCATTGGCAGCAGCGATTGAATCAGCCTGCATCTTAGCAGTAAGCTCAGCGATCATAGCGTTGATGTCGTCGGCAGTAGTCTGCTTCTCGCAAACAACACCTTTAACGCGAACAACCTGACCCATGAGAGCCTGATCGAAAACAGAGTCCCAAACACATTTGTACTCAGCACCTGCGAACATCATCTTAGTACCAGTGCACTGGCAGATGTGCTCAACTGTACCCTCGAGAACAACGGTATCACCTACCATTTCTGCGATAGAGTCATTAACAGATGTTGCCTCAATAGCAACTTCCTCTTCAACTTTCTCACTGCATGACATCATTGTGCCAAAAGTGAAGGCGATGGCCAAAACCACGAATCCAAAAAGAGTCTTTTTCATTGTAATAATGAATAATGATTAGTTATTTGATTTGAAAAATAAATGATTGCGTGATTAATTGATTCCTCACGAAATCGGGTGCAAAGGTACAACTTTTTTCTGGTTCTAAAGCACTTTTTCTGAAAAAAATTTTCTATCTTTGCAAATCATTTCACAGAAATATTTTATGAAAGCACTTTTCTATAGGATTTTCCTCAACGACAAGTTTATAAACGTTGCCATATTACTGAATATCACCACTATAGTTATAGAGGAATATGGCTATGACCTTCCCATCGTCACGGCTGTAGATTATGCGACAATCTTCTTTTTCATCTTCGAGATGGTTGCAAAACAGTGTCACAATGGCTTTGGCAAGTACTGGAAGAACGGTTGGAACAGACTTGACGGCTCACTCGTCATCATTTCTTTGCCCAGCGTGGGTGCACTTTTCTTTCCAGAGGTGTTCTATTCAAACGCATCAATCATTCTCAGCCTACGAATCCTCCGCATCTTCCGTTTTTTCCGTTTAACACATTTTTTCCCGAATTTCACAGCAATAATCGCTAATTTCAAGAAAGCCCTACGTGACTCAAGTGCAGTCATAATCATCGCCTTTATGATTATGGTTATGTTTGCGCTTATCTGCTGCTCGTTGTTTAAGCAAACGACACCAGAGTTTTTCAGCACGCCAAGCGAGTCACTCTACACTATTTTCCGTCTTTTCACCATCGAGGGATGGTATGATATACCAAATACGGTATCAGCGAATTACACTCCAGGTATCGCTGTACTGATACGCTGTTTCTTTTGCTTTATACTTATCTTAGGCGGTATCATTTGCATGTCTCTCATAAACTCCATTTTCGTTGACGCAATGGTCAGCGACAACAATGACGAGATGATTGAGAAAATAAACCGCCTTGAAAATAAAATAGATGAAATACTGAAAGAGAACGGCAAAGACCCTGAATCATTCAAGTGATAAATAATATACTAAAAGCCAGTTTCACGGTTGTGAAGCTGGCTTTTAATATAATGTGTGAAGAAAAAATTACTCTTCAGTGATAACGTGGAGATTGATGTTAGCAGAAACCTCTTTGTGGAGTTTTGCAACTGCAACATAATCGCCAACCTCTTTGATTTGTTCCTTGATGACGATGCACTTGCGGTCAACCTCGTGACCAAGTTTTGCAAGTTCCTCAGAAACCTGAAGGCTGTTGACAGAGCCAAAGATAGTACCTGTCGAACTTGTCTTTGTTGCTATGGTAACAGTTATATTGTTAATCTTAGCAGCAAGTTCCTCAGCGTTAGCCTTGATTTGGGCAAGCTTGTGGGCACGCTGTTTCAGATTCTCAGCCAACACCTTGCGAGCCGCCTGAGTTGCGATGACAGCCTTGCCAGTTGGAATAAGGTAGTTACGGCCATAACCACGCTTTACGTCAACGATATCGTCTTTGTAGCCAAGGTTAGCCACGTCTTCTTTAAGTATGATTTCCATATATATCCCTCCTTATTATTTCATTAAGTCTGTTACGTATGGAAGCAAAGCCAAGTGACGGGCACGTTTAACGGCCTGAGCCACCTTACGCTGATATTTGAGTGAAGTACCAGTGATACGGCGAGGGAGAAGTTTTCCCTGCTCGTTAAGGAATTTCTTGAGGAACTCAGGGTCCTTGTAATCAATGTACTTGATACCGCTTTTTTTGAAGCGGCAATATTTTTTCTTCTGGCTATCTACAGCGATAGGGGTGAGAAAACGGATGTCAGTGTTGTTTGCCATGATTATTTGCCCTCCTCATTTTTTTTGTTCATACGTCTCTGTGCATACTCCAAAGCGTACTTGTCAAGACGGAAAGTGAGGAAACGCATAACGCGCTCGTCGCGGCGGAGTTGCAATTCGAATTTAGAAACAAGTGCTGGGTCTGCAGCGAACTGCAGCAAGCAATAGAAGCCCGTCGACTTCTTTTGGATAGGGTAAGCGAGTTTGCGCAAACCCCATTCCTCTTCGTTCTCGATTTCCGCACTGTTCTCAGTAAGGAAATTCTTGAACTTCTCAACTGCTTCCTTCATCTGCACGTCAGACAAAACGGGAGTCAAAATGAAAGCAGCCTCATAGTGGTTCATCATAATGATTGTTTTTTGTTTGTTAATTAATAAGATGCGCATTTCGGAGCATACGTCCGAAAATCGGCTGCAAAGATACGACTTTTTTTTCATTCCACCAAATATTTCCACAAATATTTTTTCTTCCACAAATAGACCATATTCTCATTTTTTATTAGTAACTTTGCAAACTCAATCGCATACAATTGTTTTATGCGCATACACATTAATATTAACCTTAAACAAAAAACATTATGAACATCAAAGAACTTTGGAACAAACGCCCTTCGTGGGTCAATAAGTATTCCATCACGCTCTTAGCCTTTTTTATCTACATCGGCTTCATAGACGACAGTAGTTTATGGAAACGCTTTGAGTTGTACCGCAAACAGAAACGTGTGAACGACGACATTCAGTTCTACGAAGACCGCATCACGACAACGCAACAGAACATCTCAGACCTAAGCAAGAACGACTCTACCCTTGAGCGTTACGCACGAGAGCAATACCTGATGCACGCAACGGACGAAGAGGTTTTCATTATAGAAGAGCCTGAATGACGCGTTGTTTTACGACTAAACCCCATAAATGAAAAAGCCTTTTTTCTTTTTTATTTTTCTTCTGACATTCCTGACGGCAACAGCCGGGAATGAAAGTGATTCAACCTCAACCGAAACACCGGACTCACTTGAGAACCATCGTGTGATCGTGGAATTGGGTATTGACGAAAAACTGATTTACGTCAACGAGCTCGGACTTCCACCAAACACGATGGTCATTGACGCACTCACAATGTTCCCCGAAATGCTTGGGCGCAACGTGCAAGACCTGCTTAGCAGATACGACGTGCAGCTTGACGACGTGTCAGTAGGCTTCAACAAATACAACGTCCTGGCGCACACAATGATTTCGGAGGTTCACCACATTGAGATAACCACAGACCCGTCAGTCTCACAATCAACGAGCGGCGTAGGGGGCGTCATTGACATCATCACGCTGGACGTTGACAGCGGATTGTCGGGACAAGTGTCGCTGGATTTGAACTCCGACTTCAACATTATGCCGACATTCTCGCTTGCCTACAAAAAAGACAAACTATCCGTCTATGGGTCAGCGATGATGACTTACTATGACTACAAAGACACGAAGGAAGAATCCACAAAACGCACGAACTCAAATGAGTTGAGGTGGTACGACAACTATTTCAAAGGTTTGACGGAGGCTTTCAAATTCGCGATTGCCTACGACTTCAACAGTCACGACAAGCTGACGTTCTGGGTAATACAGAACCTCGACAAAGTAAACGACTCAACCAGCAAAGAAATCAACATCGTCGAATACCACGACAAATTGATGTCAGACTCTGGCACTTACCTACACGGCTTTGCAAACATCAACGCCCCTTGCCTGCACTCGCAGATAGACGCCATAGTGAAATTCGAGCGACTATACGACAGGCCAAGCCAGAAACTATACGCCTCGCTCACCTACAGCAACGACTACAACAACGACGTAAACAAATACTACTACTCAGGGTTGTACTACACGCATGGCGCAAGCCCCCAAACCACCTATACAAAATACGTGGAAAGGCCGAACAACATCAGTACCTCAGTATATTACAGGTTCCATCTACTTCCGGAAAGTTCGCGGCACACGCTCAAACTTAAGACAGGGTTGAACTACAATATGGGTTTTTCGAAAGGCACTGACTACTCACAGGAAAAGGAATACACTGTTTTTGACGACTTTACGCAAGACTACACCCTCATACCATACCTGACATTCTACCACTCGCTGAGCAAAGTGCAAACAGAGCTTTCCCTGAAATACCGTTTCAAAGTAAGACGCGGCAGGGGCGAAGACTCAAGTTGGCAAAACAATTTCTTCAACGACTTCTACGGCAACTTCAACGTCACATATAACCCAGTGAAAAACCACCAGTTGCGCGCCTCACTCTCACGCAGCATGGTAACCCCAAGCGCCATACAACTTTACGGCAAACAATACTACAAGCAAATAGAGAACAAATGGTACCAAGGCGACCCAAACCTCAAGGAACCGACAATAAACAGCGTTGACCTGCAGTATTTGTACCAATACCGTAACAAAAGGCACGAGATACAGTTGAACGCGGCAATAGAATACGTGAACGCCAAAAACCTGATATACGAGACTATGCTTTATGACCAAGACAATGCGAAAAACGTGGTAACATGGGCGAACAGCGACCAGACAAGCCGCATAATCGACTGTCGTTTGTCCCTTTTTTGGCAGACTGGCATATTTTCATTGAATTTAGGGGGCAACATCTACAACAAGATACGCGAACCTATCAACGACGACAAGCTTGATAACGTCTTCTATTTCAACCTTATGGTACAACCAGTACTTCATTTCGAGAAAGGTTGGATAGTTTCGGGGCAATGCATCTACAACAGCCACAAATACGACGGCGACATCACCGAGGGTGACGCAGTCTATATGGATTTCAACATCACTAAAGCGTGGGGGCCTTGGTCGGCACGACTGAGTTTCCAGAACACATACGACTACCTGTCAACGGATGTCGAGAAAAAAGGCGACGAGACTGTTACAACAAGCTACCACCTCTACCAATGCCAGTTAAAGGTAGGTTTCACGTATGTGTTCCACAAAGCGAACAAAAGGTGAGCTAAGTGATGATAAAAAAATAACTTGAGACAACTAACTGTTTGGAGGGTCGGGAGTTTGGGCGGAATAGGTTGGTTGCTGGCCGTCGAAGGCAAGACGGTCGGTGAAGATGTTGAGGCGAATGAATAGGGTTATGATTTCGGTGGAAAGCCGTGGACGGTTTTTTTCGGTTATTGAGAATTGAGGATGGTTTATGGTTAGGTTTTTGATGGCACGAGTGTAGGATGCGAGGATGAAGTAACGCACTGAGGTGTAAGGACGTAGGTGTTGAGGGTCGTTGTGTTTGTTGTAGTTTTCGGGGTGGCGTGCGAAGTCGGGGTTTAGGCTGAGGGCGAGGCGGTTGTGCTCGTCCATTCTGCGTTTCCATTCTGCGAGTTTAAAGGGTAGTTTAAGGTCGAGGGAGGTGTAGAGTGAGGCGGTTTTGAAGATTTGGCGTGTGCGGAGGGTTCCGAGGGTTGGCGGTTTGGTGTTGGGGTTCCAGAGGAGGTATGCGTAGATTTTCCCGTTTATGGTGCGGTAATAGACGTCACTTTGGCGGCTGAGTTTTCCTGAGATGTAGGAGATTGGCTTATTGTCGAAGGTGTAGTCACGCATTTTGTTCGGATTTTGGGGATAAGTAGTTGATTATCATATTCACTGTCCGTATGAGGTTCGTAGTGCAAAGGTAAGGAATATTTTTGATATAGGCAAGGGTTTCGGGGGAATTTTTTTGTCGTGGAAAGTTTGAATGGGGTGACGTTGGGAAAATATTCGCCATTTTGTTTGGTGTTTTCAAAATAATGTGCTAATTTTGCAACGTCCATGACGATTTATCGTCAACAAAAAAGTGAATATAACTGATGGGACATATATCCTTCTCGGAGACGGAGCAGGCTCCGTCTTTACATGGGTTAGCGTGCAATTATATGAAGCCTGATTGAGAGAGGTTTGAACCAAGGGAAAATATAACTTAGGGCAAGAGATTGGCGGGATGGTTTTTTGGGGGACTCAGAAGCCACACAAGAGTGTGTATGATATTGAATGGCAAGTTAGGGTATTGTAAAATTGTGAATAGGTGTAGGCATAAAAAACGCCGCAAGTTTTTCTTGCGGCGATGATGATAAAGATGATTGGGGTGGAAGATGGGACTCGAACCCACGACCCTCGGAACCACAATCCGATGCTCTAACCAACTGAGCTACGTCCACCATAAAAACTCCCTTCCGAAAGCGAGTGCAAAGGTACGACTTTTTTTCCGACTATGCAAGAAAATCGCCGTTTTTTTTCAGAATTATTTTTTGGCGAGTTTCCTTTGCGGTAAAAAATAAATTTCGTATCTTTGCAGACTACACCAAAAAATTCCCAGTAGCCGCCTAACATTTTGATATAGACCTTATATGGCAATAGATCTCACACGCATAAAACATACGCTCGCTCTGTCAATGAACGGAATTTGTGCCGAGAAGCTGCGGGAATCTTCCCTTGGATACGCCAAGGTTTTGGGTGTTGACTGGGTCAGGATACGAGAAATAGCCTCGGGATTCGACCGTGACTACGACATTTCCTTTGCGCTTTGGCAGTCAGAAGTGCGGGAACACAAACTAATCGCCACGCTACTCTGCCCCTATGACGCGATGACAACCGAACGCCTCGGGGAATGGAAAAAAGGGATAACGAATACCGAACTTGCAGAGATAATTTCCTTCGCACTCCTCTCGCGCATACCGTCGCTGAAGGGGGAACTATTGGAAATGGAAGGGTCACAGAAGGAACTTGAACGACTGACCGCATACCACGCGTTGGGCAGGATGCATAATTTCTCAACCCAAATGGATGACGACACACTGGACGAAGCAAGGAAGCGTATCAAAAACGAAGACCGCGCAAAACCTAATTTCATACACGCCATAGATTCGCTTGAAGAATGAAAATAGACAAATACATCATACAACTTCTTGCCAGACACGGAGCTGCCACAATCACGGGTGTTGGCGTTTTCCGCCTTGAACACAGGAACGCACTGTTGTACAATTCATCAATACTACCGCCTGGCGACGTAATCACGTTCACCGAAAAAAAGGATTGTAGGGACAACGCCCTTGCGGAACTCGTGATGCGTGACCTGAAGATCACATTCGAGAAAGCGTCCGCAATAGTCAAGGAGGAGGCACGAAACCTCGACCCTTATTCACTGACCGGATGGCACAATTCCCTTCCACAGAATTATGGGCTGACAGTAATCCCAGTCACAGAGATTCACAAAGACAACGTATTCCTCAGCCTTGGCAAATACGCAGCGGCTGTGGCTGTCGCCCTGTTGGTTAACCTGTCCGTTCCTGTAAACCGGATTGCCGACCAGCCTACAGCCGAGGCACGACTGATACCTGAGTTTTTCGCCAACAGAGAAAAACCGGAAGAGATGGGAGCAGAAGTTACAGAAGAACCAGAACCAAAAGAGTTCCACGTAATAGTCTCGTCACTGAACTCACGCGAAGACGCCGTTAACTGGATAATAGCAAAATCAGGCTGCGACTCGCTGGAAATCGTTGAGGGCAACGGACATTACCGTATTTCAGCGGGCAGATTCGCCACTTACGGCGAGGCCGCCACGTTTATAAAGAACCGTAACATCACAGCGTGGGTACTACAGGTGAGTTCTATAAATTCACCGTAAATAATAAAAGACAAGTAAATTTTTTGGTGTTTTTGAAGTTTCTAAAACAAACTTCAAAAAACACTCAAAATGAATTTAGTCAGGGTTAAATAATAAATTGGTACGATTTGAAAAGCATATATTGTTTGGAGACGGAGCAGGCTCCGTCTTTACAGGGGTTGCATTATGATATAAAAATAAGATTGTACCAAGTTGTTATTTCATTATGACTTATAGAACTCACCTACACAATAAACAATGAAAAAACACATACCAAATACCATAACACTATGCAACCAGATGTGCGGTATCATTGCCGCCATCTTCGCATACGAATATGACTTCCGCATAGCACTGCTTTTCGTCGTCCTCGGTGCGTTGTTCGACTTCTGCGATGGTTCGTCAGCACGTCTCCTAAAAGTACAATCACCTATGGGCAAGGAACTTGACTCGCTTGCCGATATAATAACATTCGGACTTGTGCCAGGCATTGTAGCTTTCCGACTCCTTACACCACTTACCTCAGTTTGCCAATACATCCCATACCTTGGTTTTCTGATAACACTATTCTCGGCACTCCGCCTTGCCAAATTCAACATAGACACACGACAGACGACATCCTTCCTCGGACTTGCCACCCCTGCAAACGCACTTTTCTGGCTTGGACTTGCCAACCTTCCTATTTTCAACGATGTTGGTGGATTCTTGTTAATCCTTTTCTGCTCAATGCAAGAGAATGCAGATTATATTCTTCTGATTTCTTGGGTAATACTGGCACTTGTGCTTCTGACATCATGGTTTCTCGTCTCAGAAATACCGATGTTCTCACTAAAGTTCCATAACCTTAAATTAAAAGACAACTGGGTTAGATTCCTATTTCTCGCCCTATCGCTTATACTACTAATCATCTTCCACGAAGGTGGCCTCGTGTTCGTCATTATACTTTATATAATAATGTCCATCACTCTCCGCAAGTGGTGCTAAAACAATAACCTTATGAAATTCAAGAGAGTCCTTCTGAAACTCAGCGGTGAGTCGCTGATGGGTGAACAGAAATACGGCATAGACGACAAACGTCTTGGAGAATATGCGAAACAGATTGCCGAAATCGTACGCAGAGGCGTGCAAGTGGGAATTGTCATTGGGGGAGGGAACATCTTCCGCGGACTCAGCGGCGCAGGCCGTGGCTTTGACCGCGTGAAAGGCGACCAGATGGGTATGCTTGCAACCGTAATCAACTCGCTCGCCCTTGCCTCGGCACTTGACAACGAAGGTATCAAAGCCCGTGTACTCACAGCAGTACGCATGGAGCCTATTGGTGAATTTTATACCAGAGACAAAGCAATCGAGACGCTGGAGCGTGGAGAGGTGGCAATCTTCTCAGCCGGCACAGGCAACCCTTATTTCACCACTGACACAGGCTCATCACTGCGCGGCATAGAAATCAAGGCAGAGGTAATGCTGAAAGGCACACGCGTTGACGGAATCTACACCGCCGACCCTGAGAAAGACCCTACGGCAACAAAATTCCAGGACATCACTTACGACGAGATTTACAACCGCGGGCTTAAAGTCATGGACCTTACAGCCACCACAATGTGCAAGGAGAACAACCTGCCAATCATCGTTTTCGATATGGACACAGTAGGCAACCTCCTAAAAGTCGTCAGCGGTGAAAACATAGGTACATTCGTTCACAACTAACCTTCGTACCATGGGCTTAACAAGCAAACTGATTCTCGGCGGTCTCGGCTTTACGCTTGGCGGGCCAATAGGTGCCGTCATAGGGCTACTGATAGCCAACGCAATTGACGGCACTTCAAAGTATTTAGCCACCGAAGACGGTTCAAGTACAGACGACTACGGCACAACACAAGCATACACCCGTAACCAAACCGCCAACGACTACCGTATGGCGTTCCTTGTCTTGTTCGCAGCTGTTATGAAGGCCGACGGAGTAACCAAGAAATCAGAACTGGATGTCGTCAAGAGGTTCCTCGCCAAAAACTACGACGAAGAGACCGCAAACGAAGCCCTACACCTTCTGAAACAGATACTTGAGCAGCCAATAGACATAGTTGCCATCGCCCGCCAATGCGGCGAGAATATGAACTACAGCACAAGGATGCACCTGCTGCACCAACTCTACTACATTGCGGCGGCTGATGGACAAATAGACGAAAGCGAAGTTGATGTAATTGAGCAGATTGGCGCATGCATGAACATCTCAGTAGCAGACATCAAGTCTATAGGCGCGATGTTCAAACCACGCAGCGACGACCGCAAATGGGCATACGATATTCTTGAGTTACAGCAAGGCGCAACACAGGAAGAGATTAAGAAAGCTTACCGCAAAATGGCGATGAAATACCACCCAGACAAAGTGGCAACCCTCGGTGAGTCAGAAAAAAAAGTCGCCACAGACAAATTCCGCAAGGTAAAAGAGGCCTACGATGTACTAACAAAACAAGCACAAAATTAATCTTTTGCACGTTTTTGAAATCTAAGAAAGTAAAGGTGAGCCCTATAAATTCACCGTTCAGTAAAATGAAATAAGATAAATAACAAATGAAGAACATATTCCTTTTTCTTTTGGCAACAGTTATCAGTCTGCCTATTATTGCCCAAGAAGCCACAACAAAAACCAACAATGCCAACGCACTGACGGAACACATTGACATTTACTGCTCGGTCCTCCGTGAACTTGAAAACGGCTATGTTGACACACTGAACCACAAGAAACTCATCAAAGAGTCACTCGGCCGTATGCTATACAGCCTTGACCCTTACACACAATATATACCTTCAGACGACGAGGAATTCCTCAAGCGATTACAATCAGGACAATATGGCGGCGTAGGTTCAGTAATCACCCTTATGGACGAGAAACCATATTTCTCAGAACCATACGAGGGGAAGCCCGCGGCAAAGGCAGGAATAAAGGCTGGCGACCAAATCCAGGAAATAGATGGCAAGGATTGCTCAAAACTTAAAATCGCAGATGTCAGCCAGATGCTCCGCGGCAAACCAGGCACAACCATCAACATAAAGGTGCAACGTATAGGCGAAAAGAAACCATTGAAATTCACCTTTGAACGTGAATCCATCAAGATGCCTACAGTAACCTACTGGGCTGAAGTCGCCCCTAAAATAGGTTACATACGCATTGAGGATTTCATAGACCGCACCTCATTCGATTTCCGTAAAGCCCTTGACGAACTAGTAAAGACCAAACAGATAGAATCACTAATCATAGACCTTAGAGCCAACGGAGGAGGTATTGTAGATCAAGCCGTTGATATTGCGGCACTTTTCGTGCCACTTGACACTAAAATCGTCGAAATGCGTGGCGACCACAACAACACAAATCGCACATACCACACGCAAACCGCCCCTATTTACCCTGACATGAAACTGCTTGTCCTTGTTGACGAGAACACCGCTTCGTCCTCAGAAATCCTCTCAGGCTCACTCCAAGACCTTGACCGGGCTGTAATTATGGGTGAACAGAGTTTCGGCAAAGGCGTTGTACAAAACATCAGGGAACTACCTCACGACAACTATATGAAAATGACCGTGGCAAAATATTTCCTGCCTTCAGGTCGTTGCGTACAACGTATTGACAGCACACTCCGTAAAACATACAAGACACGCAACGGCCGTGAGGTTGAAGACGGCAGCGGCATCACCCCTGACAGTATAATTGCAGAAGATGTAAGAATCAACATAGCAGACTATCTTTTTGTCAGCAATATGTACTTCAAATATGCCAACGTCTTCCAATCAACCCACGCTTCAATAGCACCCCTTGAACAATTCACCATTACGGACGAAATATTTGAAGACTTCTGCAAATTCGTGATTGACAACAAATTCACATACACACTTCAGAGTGAGAAATACCTGAATAACCTTCAGGAAATGATTGAACAAGAGGGTTATAAAGAAATCACCGCAGAGGTTTTCGCCAACATGCAGGAAGCACTAAAACCAAATGTAGAACGTGACCTGAAACTATTCGCTGACGAAATCAAACAAAACCTTGCAGCAGAACTCGCCAAACGATACTACTACGAATGGGGAGCGTTCGCAATTAGCATACGTAACGACAATTGGGTCAACTATGCCGTAAAACTGATTAACAACGAGAAGGAATACAAGTCCTTACTGAAATAAGCTCACCATAAAAAGAAACAATATGAAGAAGATTCTTTTATCACTGGTTGTCATAACATCGTTCCTCTATTCATGCGCACAGGAACAGAAGGTTGAAATCCGCCACATAACAAAAGCGGAATTTCTGGAAAACGTCTGGAATTACGAGGCAAACCCTAACGAGTGGAAATACGAAGGGAAACTTCCTTGTATAGTAGATTTCTACGCCTCATGGTGCGGACCATGCAGACGCCTTGCCCCTATCCTTGAAGAACTCCAGCAGGAATACCAAGGGAAAATCATCATTTACAAAGTCAATACAGAGACCGAACGAGAACTTGCCGCCGCTTTCGGCATTCAGAGCATTCCTACACTGTTGTTCTGCCCAATGGACAGACAACCAAGCATCAGCAAGGGACTTGTGCCTAAGGAAGCCCTCGAAAAAGCCATAGAACAAAACCTGCTCGGCAAGTAACCACATTACCAATGGAAGAACTAAAACAGTTGTTTCACAAAGTCAGCGGTACACTACCCGCCAACATTGACGAACTCCCTTCATCTGGATCTAACCGCCGTTATTTCCGACTAACCGGCAGTGATGGCAAAACGCTCATAGGAGTCAAAGGGACATCGGTGGAAGAAAACAAGGCTTTTGTCACAATAGCCAAACATTTTCAGGGAAAAGGGCTGAATGTGCCGACTGTTTATGACATGAGCGAGGATTGGGCTTTCTATATTCAGGAAGACCTTGGCGACGAAATACTCTTCAAAGCCACAGAACAGGGACGGAAATGCGGTAAATTCAGCGATGAAGAGAAATCACTTTTGAAAAAAACCGTAGCACTTCTACCCGATTTGCAATTCCGAGGTGCGGAAGGAATGGATTTCTCGATTTGCTATCCTCAACCTGAGTTTGATCGCAGGATGATAGCGTTCGACCTCAACTACTTCAAATACTGTTTCCTGAAGGCGACCGGCCTGGAATTTTCGGAAACACGACTTGAGGACGATTTCGAGAAAATGAGCAACATACTGATGCGTTCGACCTCCGCCACATTTATGTACCGCGACTTCCAGTCACGCAACGTAATGCTGCATAATGGCGAACCGTACTTCATTGACTTCCAAGGCGGACGTAAAGGTCCTATCTTCTACGATGTCGCCTCATTCATTTGGCAGGCAAAAGCCAACTACGGCGAGGAACTGCGCGAGGAACTTGTTGACACATACCTCGAATCCCTCAAACGCTACATGCCTGTCGATTACGACTATTTCAAACAACAACTTCGCCATTTTGTCCTTTTCCGCACCCTTCAAGTCCTTGGCGCATACGGTTTCAGAGGCTACTTCGAGAAAAAGCCACACTTTCTGCAAAGCGTCCCTTACGCCATAGACAACCTGCGCAACCTACTGAAAACACCATTTACAGAATACCCATATCTCAACGAAATGCTTGGGGAACTGACCAGAATGAAACAGTTCGGGGATATGGCAGAAAAGAAAAAACTGGAAGTTCGCGTATTCAGTTTCGCCTACAAAAAAGGCATACCAAACGATACTACAGGTAATGGCGGTGGCTTTATCTTTGACTGCCGGGCAATCAACAACCCAGGCAAATACGAACACTATAAACACTTCACAGGTCTGGACAACGAGGTAATCAAATTCCTCGAAGATGATGGCGGGGTTTTCGCTTTCCTCGACAACGCATACTCAATGGTTGACGCCCATGTACAGAAATTCATAGAACGCCAGTTCACCCACATAATGGTGGCCTTTGGTTGTACGGGAGGGCAACACCGCTCCGTATATTGCGCAGAACACATGGGCGAACACCTCCGCAAAAAATTCGACATCATCGTCAAGGTTGAACATAGGGAGATACAATAATGAAAGGGTTCATTTTCGCCGCAGGTCTTGGCACACGCCTCAAACCACTGACCGACACAAAACCGAAAGCCTTAGTCGAATACCAAGGTCGCCCTATGATTGACATTGTCATCGACCGACTGGAACAACAAGGTGTCGATCAGTTCATAGTCAACATTCACCACTTCGGCGAACAAATTATTGAACACCTAAACAATCGCCATGACGACGCAAATTTCCAGATATCAGACGAACGGGACCTTCTCAGAGATACTGGTGGTGCGATACGCCATGCTTATAAGCATAATTTATTAGGCGAAGGGGCGTTTCTTGTCCATAATGTTGACATTATGAGCAACCTCGATGTCCGCAAAATGCAAGAGGCACACCGTCCAGAATCACTCGCCACACTACTTGTCAGCGAACGACAAACCTCACGATACCTGCTATTCAACGACGAAATGCGCCTTTTAGGATGGACAAACGTAACGACTGGCGAGATAAAATCGCCTTATCCAAACCTCAATCCTGATAAATGCATAAAACGAGCTTTCGGAGGCATTCACATAATAGATGCAAGAATAGGGAATTTGATGAAGGAACTTGACGAGAAATTCTCCATAATCGACTTCTACCTATCCGTTTGCAGTCAAGAACCGATTTATGGTTATGAACAAAAAGGGTTGCAACTAAATGACATCGGTAAACTCACGCAACTGCAATGATTGACACACATTCCCACATTTACGACCCTGCGTTTGACGAGGATAGGGAAGAGGCAATTGAGAGGGCGAAAAAAGCTGGCGTCACGAAACTGCTTCTGCCAAATGTAGATTTGAACACCATCCAACCAATGCTTGAGACGGCAAACAAGCACAACGGTTTCATGGCATGCGCAATGGGCCTCCACCCAACAGAACTAAACGGAAACTGGGCAAACGACCTGAAAACCATACGCAAAGAGTTGGAAAGCAGACCTTACACAGCAATAGGGGAAATAGGCATAGACTTATATTGGGACAAAACATACATTGAAGAACAAAAACAGGCATTCCGCCAGCAAATACTTTGGGCACTTGAATTAGACCTTCCGGTAATCCTTCACATACGCAAAGCACACGCAGAGGTGTTTGAAGTGCTAAACTCACTGCACCACGACCGCTTCAAAGGGGTTTTCCATTGTTTCGGCGGAGGAATAGAGGAGGCTCGCAAAGCGGTAAGCCTCGGTTTCTCACTTGGAATTGGCGGCGTGTTGACCTATAAAAACTCAAGGTTACCAGACACCGTAAAAGAGATTGGACTTGACCATATCCTTACCGAAACTGATGATCCTTACCTGCCTCCAGTACCATTCCGCGGCAAAAGAAATGAACCTGCCTTTATGGAATATGTGGTAACGAAATTAGCGGACATTTTTGATGAAAATGCAGAGTTAATTGATGAAATCACGACGTTCAACGCACGCAAAACATTCAATATTTAGTCCAAAAAGCCAACAAAAGAAGGGTGAAAAAACTTTCTTACATATCTTTCACTCTGAAAATCAAAACATTTTTGCCACAAAAAAGTGTTGAAAAAAAAATCGTGAAAAGCATTCGTAATCCATTATTTTTTACTAACTTGCGTCCGCATTTGAAAAAGGCAAAAACGAAAGGCCAAAAGTACATATTGGAGAGATGCTCGAGTGGTTGAAGAGGCACGCCTGGAAAGCGTGTATACGTCAAAAGCGTATCAGGGGTTCGAATCCCCTTCTCTCCGCAATAAAATATTAACTCATAAATAGAAAAGAAAAAATGAAAAAGATTTTTGCAGTACTTACTGCTGTAGCTGTTTTCTCATTTGGGATGACTACTAACATCAATGCACAGGAACCAGCCGAAGCTCCTGCGGAGGCTACTGAGCAAGTTGCCGAGAACGAACCTTCTGAAGCTATCGAAGTTGCTGAAGCCCCAGTAGAAGAAGAAGCCATTGCTGAAGAGGCTGGTATGCACCAGACTCTCAAGACGAAATTCATCGAAGGTGGTGCCGGTTTCATGGCGACAGTAGTATTCTGTCTCATTTTCGGTCTTGCACTTTGCATCGAGCGTATCATCTACCTCAACCTTTCGGCCATCAACACTGGCAAACTCCTCAAGGCTGTTGACGCAGCATGGGACAAAGGTGGTGTTCAAGCTGCCATGGAAGTATGCCGTAACACACGTGGCCCAGTTGCCTCTATCTTCTATCAGGGTCTCTCACGCTATGAAGAAGGCGTTGACGTAGTTGAGAAAACCGTTGCTTCATATGGTTCAGTACAACTTGGTCTCCTTGAGAAAAACCTCTCATGGATTTCCCTCTTCATCGCTCTTGCCCCAATGTTGGGTTTCATGGGTACTGTAATAGGTATGATTGAGGCATTCGACAAAATCCAGCAGGCTGGTGATATTTCTGCAACAGTCGTAGCAGGTGGTATCAAGGTTGCGTTGTTGACCACAGTGCTCGGTCTTATCGTCGCTATCATTCTCCAAATCTTCTATAACTACATCCTTTCTCGTATCGATGCCCTTACAAACGAAATGGAAGACTCATCCATCTCATTGCTTGACATCGTTGTAAAGCACTCTAAATAATATTTGTCACCACACACATTATATATAATAATTCACAGTTATGTTGAAGAAACTGCCTAAAATTTCGCTCATCGTATGCGCCGCTATCTCACTGATAGTAGTCGTGATGTTCTTCTTGGGCCTTGGCAATCCAAATGCCGAGTTCCAAAGCCCTAACACAGGTGAGTATTTGACAAACTCTACATATACTGACCTCTTCTTGTGGTGGGCATATATCCTGTTTGGAATAGCTTTTGTAGTTACCATCTTATTCACCATCGTCAGGTTCTGCAAATTGTTTGCAGAGAATCCAAAGAAAGCAATCCGGATGTTGGTAGTGCTTGTAGTTTTCGCACTGATTTTCGTGATTTCTTGGTCATTAGGTTCTGACGAAAAACTTGAGATTATCGGTTACGATGGCACAGACAACGTTGGTTTCTGGGCTCAATTCTCCGATATGATTATCTTCACGGCATACACCCTCTTCTGTGCTTCATTCTTGGCACTGTTTGGTTCTATGCTCTATTCAAAATTAAAAAAATAAGAGAGTAACAAATCATGGGAAAAAGATCAGTACAGGAAATTAACGCAAGTTCGATGGCGGACATCGCTTTCCTCTTGCTAATTTTCTTCCTTGTCACTACGACAATGTCGGTGGACAAAGGTCTTTCCCGTCGTTTGCCTCCTCCAATGCCTGACAAAAAAGAACAGAAGGATGTCGAGATTAATGAGCGTAACATCTACGTCGTGCTGATTAACTCGAAGAACCAAGTTCTCGCACAAGGCAAATATGTTGACGTGGCAAACTTAAGGGAAGATGTCAAGAAATTCATCCGCAACGAGGGCAACGACCCAACGCTCCCTGAAGTTCTTCCTTTGTCCGTTGAAATAGATGGTCGTATGGAGCAGGTGATGACGACGACAAACCACCTTATCTCGCTCCAAAATGACCGTGGAACAGAATACCAAAAATACATTGAGGTTCAAAACGAGCTTGTAGCGGCTTACAACGAGGTACGTGACGAGTACTCAAGACAGAAATGGGGAGTACCGTATTCCGAGTTGACCGACGAGCGACAGAGTGCCGTACAGAAAATCTACCCACAGAAGATTTCAGAGGCAGAGCCTAAAAACTATGGAGGGAAAAAGTAATGGCAAAGATTCGTAAAGGCGGGAAAAAATCCGTACCTGCTGTCTCGACAGCGTCGCTACCTGATATCATCTTTATGCTTCTTTTCTTCTTCATGGTATCAACCTCAATGAAGGAGGTGACTTATAAAGTTGACATCCACAATCCAGAAGCCACAGAACTCCAATCATTAGAGAAGAAATCTCTTGTCCGCTACATCTATGTAGGTGTTCCTAAACGTGAGTTCGTGAAGCACTATGGTTCAGAAACACGCATCCAACTTGATGACGCATTCGCCGAGGTTTCTGAGATTCGTCCCTACGTTGAGTCAGAGCGTAGCGCAATGAAGGAGGAAGAGCAAGGTCTGCTTACAATTTCCATCAAGGCTGACCGCGAGACTCAGATGGGTATAATCACAGACATCAAGCAAGAACTGCGTAAGGCACAGGCTTTAAAGATAAACTATGCCGCAGTTCAGAAAATGAAATGATTACCACATTTATACTCAGTAAAAAAGAGACCAATAAAGTTGGTCTCTTTTTTTTGTCAAAACATTTTGCCAATTGAAGAATTATTTGTAACTTTGCGGTCTATTATAAACACAAGTTATGAGAAAGTTTTTACAGGAATTTGGCAGATACTCAATGTTGATGGGACGTGTGTTCGCACGTCCTGAAAACAGGAAAATGGTCTGGAAACAAGTGCCTGTGGAGATGGTTAAACTCGGTACGGACTCTATAATACTAGTTGCCATAATCTCAATATTCATGGGCGTAATCATGACCATGCAGGTTGTGCTGAATACGGAAAACCCGCTTTTGCCACGCTACACTACGGGTCTCATGCTTCGCGACACATACCTGTTGGAGTTTTCGTCAACAATCATGTGTCTGTTGTTAGCAGGGAAAGTTGGCTCTAATATAGCCTCGGAATTGGGTTCCATGAGAGTCTCAGAGCAAATTGACGCACTCGAAATAATGGGAATAAATTCAGCCAACTACCTCATATTCCCAAAAATAATGGGACTTGTACTCTTTATGCCTGTCTTGGTGACACTCTGTACAGGATTGGGACTTTTGGGCGGAATGGGAGTTGCTAAATTCACATCCCTGATAACCGTTGACAACTTCGTTTACGGTCTTCAATACGCATTCATTCCTTTCTACTTCACCTATAGCGTTATCAAATCAATCTTTTTCGGCTTTGTCATCGCCTCAATATCGTCGTTCTACGGCTACTACGCCAACGGGGGAGCTATTGCGGTGGGACAAGCCAGTACAAACGCCGTAGTAAAAAGCAGTATAATGATGCTGCTGATGGACATAGTATTAACAGACATAATGCTGACATGATAGAGGTACTGGACATAAACAAGTCTTTCGAGGGGAAAAAAATCCTTCACGACATTTCAGCCAACTTCTACGACGGCAAGGTCAACCAAATTATAGGTCCAAGCGGCTCAGGTAAGACCGTGCTTATGAAATGCGTGATAGGGCTTCACATTGCGGAAGACGGTCAGATACTGTATGACGGACGAGACATCCTAAACATGCGGAAAGACGAGATAAAGAAACTGCGTCGCGAAGTCGGCATGTTGTTCCAAGGGTCAGCCTTATTTGACTCGCTGACGGTTATTGAAAACGTTTTGTTCCCGTTGGAGATGTTCTCGTCTATGACCAAAATCGAAAAAGAAAAACGGGCTATATTCTGCCTTGAGCGAGTAAACCTTTTAGAGGACAAACACAAGTTGTACCCATCGGAAATTTCGGGAGGAATGCAGAAACGAGTAGCCATCGCACGAGCCATCGCACTCAATCCAAAATACCTATTCTGCGACGAGCCAAACTCGGGACTTGACCCTGTGACATCGCTTGTAATAGACAAACTCATCAAAGAGATAACGCAAGAGTACGACATAACGACTATAGTCAACACCCACGATATGAATTCCATAATGGAGACAGGCGACCACATCATCCTAATCCGTGATGGACATAAGACATGGGAAGGTTCAAAAGATGACATCTTCAAATCCGACAATGAATCATTGCAGGATTTCGTCTTTGCTTCCCAACTATTCAAGACCATAAAAACTGTTCATAATAATAATTAAGGCTATGGCTGAAAAGACACGCTACAATGACGAGGAACTTGAAGAGTTCCGCCAATTGATTCTCAGCAAACTTGACACAGCGCAGAAGGAATACGACCATCTGAAAAATATGTTGTCAAACGAAAGCGGGAACGACGTAAACGACACATCGCCAACATTCAAGAACTTCGAGGAAGGCGCAAGCACCCTAAGCAAAGAGTTGCTTTCACAACAGATGCAGAGGCAATTAAACTTCATAACGCACCTGAAGAACGCACTCATCCGTATAGAAAACAAGACGTATGGCATCTGCCGCATCACGGGCAAACTCATTCCAAAGGAGCGTCTCCGCGCCGTACCCCATGCAACTACGACCGTCGAAGGCAAAATGAGTCAGAAGTAAATGATTAGTAGTAAACGTTATTGGTGGGTATTCCCATCCATTCTGTTTCTCGGCATAGTCGCTGACCAGATTCTGAAATTTCACATAAAACTCAACTTCGCACTTGGTGAGGAGTATGTAGTCCTGCCCTGGTTTCGTTTGGTATTTGTAGAAAACCCAGGTATGGCTTTTGGGGTGACTCTCGGCAGCAAAATAATCCTCACCAGTTTCCGTATCATAGTCTCAGGCATTCTGACATGGTATTTGGTGCGATTGGTCAAAGCTGATTTCAACTTTGGCTTCCTCGTCGTCATGACATGTATCCTGACTGGTGCGGTAGGTAACATCTTAGACTGCATATTCTACGGCAAAATCTTTACGGCAAGCAGTTTCAACCAAATAGCCACAATTGCTTCGGCTGGTGACGGATACGCACAATGGTTTACTGGCAAAGTGGTTGATATGTTTTACTTTCCACTGTTTGACATTCCAGACTGGGTGCCTATAATCGGTGGAGACGTATTCTTCAGTCCAGTCTTCAACATAGCCGACAGTTTCATAACCGTCGGGATTATTTGGGTAATCATAGGATACCGCAAGGCCTTCAACAACTCATTCGACTTTGTGGGAGTAAACGGCAAGGAGAAAAAATGAAGAGAACTATTATCCTGTTTGCTTGCCTGACATTAGCATTGATGACGGGATGTAAAAAAGAGAAAATCCTAACGACAGACGAGATGGTAGATGTACTCTTTGACATCTACCGTTTTGACGCAACTGCCGCACATATAGACTATTATATTGAAGGCAAAGAAAAGGTGAGATATTACAACGGCATTTTCGCCAAACACCATACTGACAAATCAGGTTTTGACAAGTCCCTCGAATGGTATGCAGGGCACCCTGAGCAATGGCGACTGGTAAATAAGAAGTTGGAAGAGAAAAGCGAAACATTCCTAACGCAAGTGGAGCAAGGGCAATTGCCAGAGTTCAAAGCGATGGGGATAGCACAGCCAGACAACGACACAATGAACTATTGGTTATCCCAAGATTGTATGTATTGGTATAACGACTTGAAAGACACGATAGACAAAGAGCGCATACTACAAGATTTGGAAGGTAAGAAATATTTCATTGGAGCAAAGAAAATAGAGTTGACTCTTCGTATGAGGTGTTCCTCGGACGAAGATATTACAATGCCAATGCAGATGACTATTGGGTATGCGGACGGCTCAAAAAACGACACGCTAAGCATCAAGGCACAAGCCGACGGCAAATGGCACAGGTATCGCCTTTCGACAGGCACGGTCAAGAAAGAGATTTCACGCATATCGGTACAAATAGCCCACGAAGAGAGTGTAAAACGGTTATCGTCAATGGAATATGAAGATGTTTGCATAAATTACATATACCCAAAGAACGGAAAACATATCGATATTGCCGATGAACGCATCTTCAATGGGAAGATGAACAACAGAAGACGCAGACAGTTTAACCTATTGAAAAAGAGACGTGGAGATGACGAAAAGGATAGCCACGAACTGGATAAATACCCCCAACTGCCAATACCATAACGCTGTTGTTGAGATTAGGGACGGCGTAGTGACCTCAATAACACCGCTTGCCGATTTCAAAGCAGAACCAGCGCATACAACATTCATAAATGGCACACTTTCCGCCCCTGACAATGGTCCTATTTACGTTGGGTATAGCGGTAAGTTATTAATAAAGAAACAAAATAATATAACAATATGGCTTTAAAAGAATTAACCTCCAGGGAAGAAGACTACTCAAAATGGTACAACGACCTGGTTGTAAAGGCAGACCTCGCTGAGTCGTCCGCCGTCCGTGGCTGTATGGTTATCAAACCTTACGGCTACGCTATCTGGGAGAAAATACAGCGCAAACTGGACGATATGTTCAAGGAGACTGGTCATCAGAACGCATATTTCCCTCTCTTCATCCCAAAGTCATTCCTCTCTAAAGAGGCTGACCACGTCGAAGGTTTCGCCAAGGAGTGCGCCGTTGTCACTCACTACCGCCTGAAAACCAACCCTGACGGCTCAGGTGTGGTTGTTGACCCTGCGGCAAAACTTGAGGAGGAACTCATCGTCCGCCCAACGTCCGAGACTATCATCTGGAACACCTACAAGAACTGGATTAACTCGTACCGCGACCTGCCAATCCTGTGCAACCAGTGGGCAAACGTGGTACGCTGGGAGATGAGGACACGCCTTTTCCTCCGCACCGCAGAGTTCCTTTGGCAGGAAGGTCACACGGCACATGCCACGTCAGACGAGGCAATGGAAGAGGCTCAGAGAATGCTTCACGTTTATGCCGACTTCGTCGAGAATTATATGGCAGTACCTGTAATCAAGGGTGTAAAATCTGCCAACGAGCGTTTCGCCGGTGCTATTGAGACATTCTGCATCGAGGCACTCATGCAGGACGGCAAGGCTCTTCAGGCAGGAACGTCACACTTCCTCGGACAGAACTTCGCCAAGGCTTTCGACGTTAAGTTCTCCGACAAAAACAACCAGTTGGACTATGTCTGGGCCACATCGTGGGGCGTTTCCACCCGACTGATGGGTGCTCTGATTATGGCGCACTCTGACAACAACGGTCTGGTGCTGCCGCCTAACCTCGCGCCATTCCAGGTTGTCATCGTGCCTATTTATAAAGGCGATGACCAGCTCAACGCCATCAACGCCAAGGTCGAAGGACTCGTACGTGAACTCAAGGCTCTCGGTGTCAGCGTCAAATACGACAATGCGGACAACAAGAAACCAGGGTGGAAATTCTCGGAATACGAATTGAAAGGTGTCCCTGTACGCATCGCCATGGGTCAGCGTGATATGGAAAACAACACTGTCGAGTTGATGCGCCGTGACACATTGGAGAAAGAGACCGTCTCGTTCGACGGACTTGCCCCTCGCATTAAGTCGTTGCTTGACGAAATGCAGCAAAACATATTCAAGAAGGCTTTCGACTACCGCACATCAGTAACCCGCACTGTCGAGACATACGACGAATTCAAAGCTGAGATTGAGAAAGGCGGCTTCATCCTTGCTCATTGGGACGGCACGACTGAGACGGAGGAGAAGATTAAAGAGGATACAAAAGCCACAATCCGTTGCATTCCTATGGACGAGATTCATACAGCCGACGGTCGTATAATCCGCAATGAGCCAGGCAAATGTATGGTGACAGGTAAGCCTTCTGCCAGACGTGTCGTCTTTGCCCGCGCTTATTGATTATCCAATCCACATATCATTACCCAAAAAAGATTATCCAAAAAGGATAATCTTTTTTTGATAAAATGGGAGAAACATTTGGTGGAATGAAAAAAAAAGGAATGCCGGAATGCCGTTTTTGTATTCTCAGGGTCACAGAGACACCTGATGAACGAAATGTTTTCGTCACCTGCACGACCTTTTTACCAAAGCGTATCGGTGATGAACTTGCCGCCGATTGCATTGGACGAATATGTCAAATTTGCAAGTCATCATTTCGAGGTAAACGGCAAAACAATTGACAATGAAGTTATTGAACTCATCTACAACAAATTCGACGCAACCACATGGTATGTGCAGAAGATGCTCAACGAACTCTATTCTCTGACATCGGTTGGTGAATGCTGCACTCTTCAGATGGTTGATTTTGCCTTGAGACAGATACTTGAGTCATACGAGCAGACCTATCAGGATATGCTGATACAGTTATCGGCAAAACAGGTGTCGCTTCTGCGGTCTATCAGTCACGAAGGTAAAGTGAAGCAAATAACAGGTAGTCAGTTCATCAAAAAATACCACTTAGACTCGGCAAGCAGCGTACAGAAGGTAAGCAAAGTATTGTTGGACAAACAGATAATCACTCAAAACGGAGGAGTGTACGAGACATACGACAAATTCATGTCTTTATGGTTGAAGGGATAATCCTCACCTTAATTTGATACCAGCACAACCCACCCCCAAGTTTTTAGGTGAAATTATTGAAATTATTGAAATCGTTCAGTTGATGCACTTCTTTGCAAAAAGCCAATTTTGTTAAATTTATCAAAATAAAGAAACATCGAAATGTCGAATCATCAGACCAGTAAAAAAAGAAAGCCGACCCACAAACAAGCACCAACCAACACTCTGTCTGAGCATAGCCGCCATACAATCTTTTGTTAAAAAACCTCCCAAAACCAACAATACAAAAGAGCAAGAAAAGAGCAAGCCCTACCGTACCATAAAAACATTATTTCCCCTCCATTTTCATCATCCACATTATCCCCATTCCTCGCTTATTTTTCCCTCTTGATTACTATGTGCGATTTCAATAATTTCAATAATTTCACCTGAAAAGTTGGGGGTATGTTTTGTCCTCTCTAAAAAAATGAAGGAAACATTATAAAAAAAGTATATATTTATATAAGTATATATATATAATATTATAATAATGTGTCCGCCCCAAAAAAAGGTGACCCGCAGAATTTCAGGTGAAATTATTGAAATAATTGAAATGGCGTGCAAACCGAAAGCAGCCGACATTCGAGGCTCAAAACCTCAAATGCCATTCACCAAATTAAGACCCTAAAAACCACCCATTTACGACAAAGTCACAAAAAATCTTCCATGTTTTAGGATTATTTAACGCCATATCGCGGAAAAACCGTCCGCAAAAGGGAAAAACTATAGTGAGGGCGGTTGACAGTTGGCTGTACCCCATAAACCCAAAAATAACAAGCAATATGAAGAAACTGATAGTCATACATGCGACAAAGAGTCCGGACGACTACAAACTGAGTCCGGAGGACATAGTGGAAATGAACTCGCAGGAGAGGTTCCAGGACCCAATGCCATACCACTACATCGTGAACACGGACGGAACAATACTGAAAGGCAGGGCTGACCGTGAGGTTTGCGGACACTGCGGACGGTGGTCTGTGAACAGTCTCTCAGTGGCTTACGCCGGAGGGCTGTCGGCAGAGAGCGGTGAGGAGACGGACACCCTCAGCGAGAAGCAGGAGAAAGGGCTGAGGACGGTGCTCGAAAACCTGCTGAAAAGATACACTGAGGCTGAGGTGGTCGGGGCAAACGAACTGCTGCACCCAGACGAGGCGAGAGAGAATTATGAACCTTTTTTCGATGTCAGGAAATGGTTCTCGTATAAGACTAAGAAAGGTCAACCTCGTTGTGGCTGACCTTCCTTTAATAAATTGTTAAGCGTTGGTTACTTTGCGATTACGCGAGCCATCTCGCAAACCTTGTTTGAATAACCCCACTCGTTATCATACCAAGAAACAACCTTAGCGAAGTGCTCGTCAAGACCGATACCAGCCTTAGCATCATAGATTGATGTCAATGGGCAGTTGCGGAAGTCGGTCGAAACAACAGCCTCGTCAGTGTAACCAAGGATACCCTTCAACTCGCCTTCAGCAGCAGCCTTCATAGCAGCGTTGATGTCATCCATAGTTGCAGGTTTGTCGAGAACGACGGTAAGGTCAACAACTGAAACGTCAGAAGTAGGAACACGCATACTCATACCTGTGAGTTTACCGTTCAATACAGGGAGAACCTTGCCAACAGCCTTTGCGGCACCAGTTGAAGAAGGGATGATGTTCTCAAGGATGCCACGGCCACCGCGCCAGTCTTTCTTTGAAGGACCGTCAACAGTCTTCTGAGTGGCAGTTGCAGCATGAACGGTAGTCATCAAGCCCTTAACGATACCGAACTTGTCGTTCAACACCTTAGCGATAGGAGCAAGGCAGTTGGTAGTACAAGAAGCGTTGGAAATGATGTCCTGGCCAGCGTAAGTAGTATGGTTAACACCATAAACGAACATTGGGGTAGCGTCCTTTGAAGGAGCTGACATGATGACTTTCTTTGCACCTGCCTGGATGTGCTTGCGTGAAAGTTCGTCGGTGAGGAAGAGACCTGTTGACTCTACAACAACGTCTGCACCAACCTCGTTCCACTTCAGGTCAGCAGGATCTTTCTCCTGAGTGAGGCGGATTTTGTTACCGTTAACGATGAGGTAGTTGCCATCAACCTTGATGTCACCCTCGAACATACCGTGAACTGAATCATATTTCAGCATATATGCGAGGTAATCAGGATCAAGAAGGTCGTTGATACCTACAACCTGAATGTCTTTACCGAAGTTCTGTACGGCAGCACGGAAAACCATACGACCGATACGGCCGAAGCCGTTAATACCAAGTTTAATCATAATTGTATTGTTTTAATTGATTAGAATTCTACGATTGTGCACCAGTTATGCTTGTCCTCAACCTTACCGTACTGAATGCCACGGAGAGTCTCGTAAAGTTTTGTACACCATTTGCCTGGCTTGCCGTCTTTTGAAATCTGGAAAGTGTGGTTCTCGTCAACATCGACAATCTTGTCGATAGGAGAGATAACTGCGGCAGTACCGCAAGCACCTGCCTCATCAAACTCAGCAAGCTCAGCAATAGGAATCTGACGACGCTCAACAGTCATGCCAAGGTCCTCTGCAATCTGACGGAGAGACATGTTGGTGATTGAAGGAAGAATAGAGTCGGATTTTGGAGTGATGTACGAATTGCCCTTGATAGCGAAGAAGTTAGCGGCACCGCACTCGTCGATGTATTTCTTCTCCTTAGGGTCGATGTAGAACACTGCGCTGTAGCCCATATCGTGGCTGTCAACTGTAGCACGCATACCTGCCGCATAGTTGCCACCGACTTTGAGGTTACCAGTTCCGAGAGGAGCGGCACGGTCGTATTTACGGCTGAGCATGAACGGAGTGGTCTGGAAACCGCCCTTGAAGTAAGGACCAACTGGTGTAACGAACACTACGAAAGTGTATTCTGAAGCAGGTTTAACGCCTACCAGTGGAGTTGTGCCGAAGAGCACTGGACGGATATAGAGGGATGCGCCAGTCTCGTATGGAGGGATGAAACGTGCATTGAGTCTAACAACCTTGAGGACAGCCTCCTCGAATTTCTCGATAGGGAACTCTGGCATACATACGCCACGGCAGGAAGACTGCATACGTTTAGCGTTTTCGACGATGCGGAAGACACGGACCTTGCCATCCTCGCCACGGAAAGCCTTCAAACCCTCAAAGCACTCTTGTGCATAGTGAAGAACAGCGGCAGAGATGTGCATAGGCATAGTTGCCTCGGCATGAACCTCAAGCTCGCCCCATTTCCCGTTGCTGTAGTTGCAACGAACATTGTAGTCTGTTGGCATGAAACCAAAGCCAAGGCTACCCCAATCAATGTTTGCTAATTCCATAGTCGTAAAGTATTTTTATTTGTTAATGATTTTACGCAAGTATATGCGGCTCTCATTCCCCATATTCATCAGCAAATCGATGATGGAGAGGTTGGGAATAAAGCCGAATTTCGGAGTGAAAACCTGATAATATTCCACTCCTAAAATAATGTGTAAAGGTACAACTTTTTTCTTAGGATGCAAAGAGTTTCGGTAATCTTTTATCCCCAATTTTTCATCTGGCATCCAATCCTCTGTAAGTCGGGGGGTTAAGTGCGTCAAACCAAGGAGAGAAAGTGCTATTTCCTCGGCTTTTCGGTCGAAATCCACCAGAAATTCATACCTCCGGGTATATAAAACCGACAGCTCATCGGCATAAAATTCAAAAAAAGGTGACGAATTATACGCCGCACGAAGGGCGCGCCAGTGCATCGTCTGCCAATCTTCGTCGTACGCTATGCGGACGTCTTTTACGAGTACATTATGCCAAGGTTTTGCGACAGGAACAGTAAGATTCTGAACACCATTCGCACCAACGATAGTACAACGGTTGGCGTACGTCTGTTTCTCGTAACTGCAACACGCCTCTACCCTACACTCATCTTCCATTAGATGGCTGTAGTACTCAATGTTCCCAAAATATGTCAGAGGTAATAAAATCATATTTCCATAGTTGATACGAAGCCTGTTCCATCTCCCTCAGAATAACAAAGCAACCCCTGTAAAGACGGAGCCTGCTCCATCTCCCTCAGAATAATAAAGCAACCCCTGTAAAGACGGAGCCTGCTCCATCTCCCTCAGAATAATAAAGCAACCCCTGTAAAGACGGAGCCTGCTCCGTCTCCCTCAGAATAACAAAGCAACCCATGTAAAGACGGAGCCTGCTCCATCTCCCTCAGAATAACAAAGCAACCCATGTAAAGACGGAGCCTGCTCCGTCTCTTCCAGGATTAGTGGCTTACGAATTGTATTCATCAATTCCCCAATTAACTACATTGTGTCCTATATATGATACAATCGCATCCAGCTCATTCTGACTGCGAATAACATGGTCATGAAAACGAGAATGCCAACCGAATGGTATTTTGTGCTCGTTTGCATATTTCGTGACAGCAGATTTCATGCTGCCTATAGTACATGATAGTTTGCCTTTTTGTAATGAAATATTATGTTTTCTGTGTCCATCACCTGTAAAGACGGAGCCTGCTCCGTCTCTCCAATATCATTGATTATAACAACTAAATGAATGTGATTGGGCATAATTACGTATGCCGGTATGTGGGCGTATGGATGATGCAGATTGATATTCCGTATATTATCATCTACTACACGCCCAATTTCCGAAAGACTCATTTCCAGTTCAAAATTCTTATTTCGGCCAATGTGTCCAAAATAATGTCTGCGGTTGCTGGTGCAAATGGTGATAAAATACTCACCCATATTGTACTTGTGCAATACATAGCGGGCTGACTTGACGCGGTATATGTCTTTGAATTTTTCGCTATCCATATTTTCAGGGTGGTTATATCAATTATTTTGAGACGATTTCGGACCATCCGCTTATATAACCTAAAAAGCATAATTAACAGAACCACCGTTTACGTATATCGATGGGAGACGGAGCAGGCTCCGTCTTTACAGGTGTTGGTGACCGGTGCATACGCTAACGCCAGTCACCACGCCATTTCCAAAAATATTTCAACATATTCCACGCATGTATCCTCGTCATTCTCAGCGACTCGTATGACTCGCGCCTATGGTCGTGAATTATGCTGACCTCCGGCCAATAGACAGTCCTTGCCACCTGTGCTATCCTGCGTGTGAAATCAATATCCTCGGGGTACATAAAAAAACGTGGGTCAAACAGATACCCGTCTTTCTCCTTCAACCTCCGCATAGCGTCAACCCGTAGAAACATAAAACAGCCGGAAAGATACCGCACATCATAAAACCCTGTTTCGGGAAAAGCCAGTTCACATCTGTGCGAACCGAACAACCGTCTGTGAATCAAGTCCCAAGGCGACGGAAGACTCTTTGCAAGATGCTGGTCTGAACCGTCAACATTAAGCACGCGCGGCATTAAATGCCCAACGTCCGGATGAGCGTCCATAAAGCCCACGATACGAGTAATCACATCTGGCTCAAACCTTATATCCGTATTAACCACCAAATGATATTTCGCATCAGTGGGAAAAGTCTTTTCAAAAGCCTTGTTGTGGCCACGACCGTAACCAACATTGTCAAAGGTATTATCTATCACATAGATTTCGCCTACCTCTCGGCAACTCCCCAGCAATGCACAAATAGACTCAAGTTCAGTCTTGTCAGTCTTGTATGTCACCAGAGAGCAATTGACCATCACTTCCTATATTTCTTATACCCAGTTATGGCCCAACAAATTAGATAATAAAGGGAAACAAAGACATTGAACCCCTCGACATGCCTATAGACACGATACTGAGGAATTACGACTTTTTTCTTATCACGTGATATGGAAGAACTCAAAATCCTATAAGATCCCAAAATCCTCTGGTTGCCATACGCCACTTTGCATTTCTTGATGATTTCCAACCAATAGACATAGTCATCCCTCAATGAACGGAACTCCTCATGAAGGAACACCTTGCCGAAAGGTTTAGTGTCGTAAAGGCCTGTGAGACAAGATATATAACAGGTCCTAAGCATATCCCTGTAGCCAACTTTCTCAGGCACTACAAAAGGTCGGAGGCACTCACGCCCATTCTCGTCTATGCGCAGATGTGAGCCAAAGACAAGGACAGCTTCATTTTCTCGCATAAAATCCAACTGTGACTCAAGGAAATATGGCATCCACGTGTCGTCAGCGTCAAGCAGTGCAATATACCTGCCTAAAGCACGTCGTATTCCATTATTGCGCGCTGACGCAGAGCCACCATTTGGTTGGTCAAAGACCTTGATTCTCGCATCCTTAGCGGCATATTCACGACAAATGGCTGGACCGTTATCATTCGACCCATCGTTTATGATTATCATTTCCCAATCCTGATAAGTCTGGGCAATGACACTTTCGATGGTTTGAGCCACAAAACGACTTCCGTTATATAAAGGTGTGATTATAGATACTTTCCGATTATTAGCATCCATTGGTTATATATTTTCAAAGGAGAAAACCTCCCTACGATATTACTTGTTTCTTCGCTATATTTACGCCTCAACGCAGCGTCCTCAACCATTCTCAAGATAGCTCTGCCCAATGCGTCAATATCCTGATTTGCAACCAGTATTCCACCGCCTTCAGATAGTATCTCAGATGGTCCATAAGGGCAATCGAACGCCACCATAGGAAGCCCCATCGCCGCCGCCTCAAGTAATACGAGCGAGAACCCCTCGTAGCGCGACGGCACTACCCCGAACGATGCCCTGGCATACTCTTTCGTCACATCGCCGACACTGCCACGCAAAATTATTATATCCTCAAGACCATATTGGCTTATCATAGCCTCAAGACGGCTTCTCTGGTCTCCCTCTCCGCAAATCTCTACTCGCCAACCGTCCAGATTTTCTTTTATCCCATTGACTGCTTTTACCAATGAGTCAAAACCTTTCTCCTCGGACAACCGACCGATGGCAAGTATCACTTTTTCCCTCTCCACTATTGGGTTAACGGATTTTATTGGCAACATATTGCCTATAATTTCCACTTTGTCAACACCGTTACGAACGAAATCCCGCCTGCAACCTTCGGTCAGCACAACGACAACCCTCGCCTTACGGTATATCATATCCCTGAATTTCAGCAACGGTTGCCTATACAACCTGTATGGGTAGTGGTCTCCTACTATCAGCTTATTTTTATATCCAGCTCTCACCGCCATCAATGCGGCAAAGAATTTCTGCGCTATGACGACATCGGCATCAAGCAACAACCTGTTGTTTTTCAGCCTGTATGCCATTTTGACGAGCAACAACAACCTTCTCGCCATGCTCATCTGCAATCCGTAGTCATAATCACAAGCCACGACAAACCGCACACGACCGTCCAAAGGGAATCTACATTTTCCCCCAGTACCAAAAACCGATATTACCGACACCTCGTTACCCTGACGCGCCATCTCGCTTGCAAGGCAACACGTTACACGCTCCGTTCCACCTACCGTAGTGCAGTCCTGTATCAGAAAAGAGATTTTCATCAATTACGCAACTTTCTGTGGGCAACGTGCCTAAGTTTATAAAACAGCCACCCCGCAAAACCCCATCTGAAACCAACGTCTTTCAGAAACTGTCTAACCTCCGCATACTTACGCCAAACCGCAAGTGGCGATTTCATCAATTTACGGTAATGCCCGTCTTCCATAACGTCCGCCCCGCAAACATTGTTTCCGTGCAGACGGTAAAGCATCGTAGGGGTTTCCAAAACACTCAGTATGCCATTTCTCGCAACCTTGGCGGCAACCCACCAATCGTGTGCAGGCACGCTTTCGGCAAACGGCAAAGCGACTCGCAATGCGTTGCGGTTCAACATCATAGTACACCCAGCCACGCAGTTGCACACACATATATTATTGAAAGTCTTGGCAAACGGGAAGTCGAAATGGTTTTGTTCAAAAAACGTCATTCCCTTGGGCTTCAACTCGCCATCCACCAGATTTATAGAGGTGAATACAGCCACAGCCTTCCCGCTGTTTTTCTTCTCCTCTTCTTTCATCATTTCCAATGTCATCTCCACCTTGCGGGGCAACCACACGTCGTCTTGGTCACACATCATCACATAATCCCCTTTGCTAAATCCCAACAGCAACTCGAACGACCGCACGACACCAACAT
Organism: Paludibacteraceae bacterium; assembly: GCA_024399545.1. Classification (GTDB taxonomy): domain Bacteria; phylum Bacteroidota; class Bacteroidia; order Bacteroidales; family Paludibacteraceae; genus Aphodosoma. Next base: position 2,291 of record JAKSNS010000026.1, on the reverse strand, counting down.
TCCCCTCAGACGGCATTATCCTCATTCTCTCGCCCAACCTGTTTTGCCATGACTCAAGTCTCTGTACCGTATCATCTTGCGACCCATCGTCACGCACCGTCAACAGCCAATCACCGAAAGTCTGGTTGGCAATCGACTCAATCTGCTGGTCAATGAAACGTGAGCCGTTATAAGATGACAATACAATTTCGACCACTACTTTTTTTCAGGTATTTTATATCTGTTGTCAGACCTCTGTTCCGATGCCCAAAATCTTCTCCCTTTTTCCATTTGCCTTTCCCTCACGACTGTAACATCTTCATCTATAAGGTCAAACACGGTACTAACCTCCAACAAGTCACCTTGTTCAGCCCTCGACGCTTTGTCAAACGAATAGGTCTTACCCACCATAAAGAATAACAATACAATCTCGCACAACTGCCTGACAATGTTCACGTAAGGTTCCCTCTTCTCGGCAGCCACCCTCATCGTGTTGAATATATAATAAATCACGAAAAGAGCGAAATACGACCTCAGCCTATCGACGATGAAGTAATATTGGTAAAGCACCACAATTACAATCATACCGCAAAAAACCGTCGCGACCATAAACCCCTTTCGCTCCTGCCCCCTTGAATACATCACCAACACCAGTAACGCGGTACCGTATATCAGCAAGTTGGTCTGCCTCAAGTTCACGAACGACAGGTGCAACCTAATAGAATCCATCGTCATTCCATTGATGTTCAGCACGTCAGTAACCGCCACTATCAAGTCCCATGTAGGTACTATAACCAACATCGCCAACAATGTCAGCAGCACAGGCCACGTGTTTTTCCGCATCATATACGGCTGCAAAACATAGTAGAATACCGTCAACGGAACTATGACGAACGCCGATTTATGCATTGTCATAGAAATCAAGCCAAACAACACCGCACCAAAAACATCCCTTTTGCCCTTACGCCCATTCGTCCGCCAACCCTCAGCCTCGACCACGGCAAACACGAAGAACGAGACAGCCATACATTGCCTCAACTGTGCGTAAATCAGGTCTTTCATAATGACCAGCACCAACGCCAATGCCAGCACCCGTTTGTCTTCCAACCGCCTAAGCACCAGGAACACCGCAAGGAAGAACAAAGTCGATACAACCGCCGTCATTCCCCAGAAACCCATCCCGAACGCTTTGCATATTGCGTTGAAATAGACATAGCCAATCTCATAACCGCCCGTATAATGACCGAAAACCAAATCATACAGACTCCAACTTTCGTCATACAACAGCGTATAAATCACTATGTCAGGACCATAATAGTATTTCGAGGTGAACCCTACCCATGCCACGACCATGGCAACATAGAACAAGTCACGCTTCATACGCTGCATACCATGCAACAGCAGTTCGACGACAGCCATCACTATGACAATACCCGTTATAAGCGTCACCAGGTTCATCCGTTTTTCAGAATAAAGGAAACGGAAACCCCATAAAGCGGGCTTCCGTTTCTTGTTTTTTTAGCAATTGTTGCTCCCTTAAGCCTCGGTAGCCTCTTCTTTTGGCTCTTCGGTTGCAGCGGCAGCCTCCTCGGCGGCAGCCTTAGCGGCAGCCTCTTCAGCGGCAAGAGCCTCAGCGCGCTTCTTAGCCAACTCCTCGGCTTTAGCGGCGTTTGTAGCCTTTTCTGCCTCAAGACGAGCCTTAGCGGCATCTCTCTTAGCGTCAGCAACCTTGCTGGCAATGCCTTCGATAGCTTTAGCTTTGTTGGCCTTCCAAGCCTCAAAACGCTTCTGTGCCTCTTCTGCTGTGAAAGCACCCTTGCGAACACCTCCGTTGAGATGCTTCATCAACATAACGCCCTCACGCGACAAAATATTACGCACGGTGTCTGTTGGCTGCGCACCAGTCTCTATCCAATAGAGCGCACGGTCAAAGCGCAAATCCACTGTAGCAGGGTTGGTGTTTGGGTTGTAAGAACCTACACGTTCGATGATACGACCATCACGTGGCGAACGAACGTCTGCAATGACGATGTGGTAGTAGGCATACCCCTTGCGTCCATTGCGTTGCAATCTGATTTTAGTTGCCATTGTTAAACTGTTTGTTTTTAATGATTTGAAACCTATTATGCCTTTACTCGAAAAGCGTTGCAAAGTTACATCTTTTTTTCCACACCACCAAACTTTCCACCATTTATTTTACAAAATAATTTCACGCCGTAAAATCCCCAAAATACGACACCTCTTTTCCCCAACCACTATGCAGCCCCAACGATACATTAACGATACATTAACGATACATTAACGATAGATTA
>JAKSNS010000025.1 GCA_024399545.1 Paludibacteraceae bacterium | reverse complement strand
ATTTCAATAATTTCAATAATTTCACCTAAAAACTTGCACCCCCCTCTCAAAAAAAGAGATAGTATATTATTATTTCATTATGACATAATAGAGGTGTAGGATTTTTACTGAGATAGTGAGATTTGCAAGGTGGTTGCGTTGCTGACGGTAGATTAGCTCTTGCGAAAAAAATCTTCCAAACGTTTTGTCACCTCAGAAAAATGTCGTACCTTTGCAGTGCGAAGGTCGGCTGCATTCGGCATAGCCAAATGTGATTTGTCTCTGCTCTCATTTGCGCGACCTTTGCAAAAATTTTGCGAAGGTCGGCTGCATTCGGCATAGCCAAATGTGATTTGTCTCTGCTCTCATTTGCACGACCTTTGCAGCGGAAAAAATTCTTTTACACTATGAGTACAGAAGCACTGTTCGGTTTGCTTGAGTATCTTCGGGAAACGTTGTCTATAGAGAATCGTAAATGGTTGGCTGAACGCCTTGTTGTTTCTGATGAGTCATATCATCAATTGACAATGGATGAGATAAGGGATCGCATCAATCAGTCAGAACGAGATCTTGCAGAAGGAAATGTTCATACAAACGATGAGATGATTTCTTTCATGAATGACTATCTGCAAAATCTCAAGAAGTCAATATGAAAGTCATTTGGTCTGACACGGCAAAGCTTCATTGGTCTAAGACATTGGATTTTATTGCAAAGAATTTTGGCGTTTCTGCTGTAGAGACGTTCATAAAGAAGACAATGGAAGCAACCAAGCAGATATCTGCTATGCCCTGATAGTGGTCCAGTTGAGCCACTTTTGTCAGACTTTGATGCTGATTACCATAGTATTGTTTTTGCTAAACATTCAAAACTGGTCTATACCATTTATGACAATTGCATTTTCATAAATGATTATTGGGATACTCGTCAAGAAACAACACTTTTAAAGAATAGATTATAGTCTCTTGCGAAAAATCTTCCAAACGTTTTGTTACTCAGGAAATATCGTACTTTTTCAACGAAACTAACGTAGATGATATGTTCAAACAAGCTTTTGCGTAGTATGTACTATTGTCCGTACCTGCTTTCTGGAAGGTTTAATGGTCAATGAGAATGCCATAGTTTGTCATTTATTTGCTACCCAATATCCAGTTTTGTCCGATCCTTCTCGATGCACAAGGCCGTTATCCACGAGGAAACTTATGATTCTTTGAACCGTAGGATATGAAAGATGGGTCATTTTTGCGATATATGAAGTGGTTGGTTTTACCTTATCATTTACCTTATCATTTACCTTATCATTTACCTTATCAAACTCCTTGATAAACAAATACACAATCCTTTGGTTCGTAGTTAGTTGTACACGTTTTACCTTATCATTTACCTTATCATTTACTTTATCACGCCTCCATATTATGGTACAGAAATCTTCCTCCTGAATGAACTCGGGTTTACGCAGTCCTTTTCCGACACACGCATCAATCATATCATTTGTTCCTGTTCCAAGACGCTCTATGTATCCAGCCAGATAAACCGGATGGGCAAGGATTGGATTAGTTGGTTCAGATGAGTGTTTTCCTGACAGTTTTGCAGGGGTAAGTCCGTATGGCAGCTGCCCAGGGTTCCAAATTTCAAGCCTGTCTTTGAACAGCATCACCTGAACGCTTGAGTTGCGGGTATAATCCCTATGAACTATGGCATTTACAAGAGCCTCGTGAACAGCTTTTACTGGAATCTCGTATTCCATGTTGTTGTCGGACGAATGGTCGCCAACCCAAGCATCAATATGGGACATCACGAATGCTTTTGCTTGATCTACGAGTTGGAATATATCTCCTTGGAACACCTGATAGAAAGGTGCAGGTTTCTCAACCTTCGTGCCATAAAACTGGGCGCATTTCACCTCCGAAGGACGGAAATACATCTGAGGATCCTTTGCAAATAGCAGAAGAGCCGAATTTGTCAATCTTCCATTATCAGCCATCAGGTTCAGGCTTCTGAGAATAGCTTCTTTGCCATTTTCGATTGAAAGTGGGTAATTGCGTTTCTCCTTCGCTTTTGTCACAAAAAGACGCAATTTCCCGACATCAATGCATTCTATGCCTGCCGAATGATGGATTGTTGCATCAAAAGGGAATTTGCGAATGATTTCCTTTGACTCCAAATATCTCACCAATGAGGCATACACGGCAGTCTTTAGCTCGTCATAGTCAGCAAAACTACGTCGAACGACGTCTTTTTCTACTTTGGTTATGAAAGTTTGCTGCTTCTCATCACGATTCTGTGAGCGTTTGACAAAAGCCATTCGGTATCTGAAATTCTTCGTTGCCTCGTCATATTCACGCTCGGTTGGTGATACTCCTAATGCATCTTCATTACCGTATTTCGCTCCAAACAAACCAAGGTAAATGTCACATTCTGCAGCTTCCTTCAGATATGCCTGAGGTGCAGCAATATCAACGGCTGGCAGTTTCTCAAATATGAATGGTGTGAAAAACTGACCCAACAGAGCATCATGCTGTATGTAATCATATAACTGTTTCCTCTCTACGGAAAACTCTGTTTGGACACTGCTGATAAAAACCTTTAAATCCTCCATGGCTTGGAATGTTTTGCGCTGCAAAGGTACAACAATATTTTGAAGTGGACAAATGTTTCAGAATGTTTTTTTGAATTCAATTTATTATTGGAACACAAAATCGAGGTGCAAAAAATGACCATCAGGATTTCAGTTGAAACAATTGAACTAATTGAAACATTATACAGATGTATTGGGGTGCAGGATTTTTACTGAGATTGTGAGATTTGCAAGGTGGTTATTTTTACTGAACGGTGAATTTATAGAACTCACTTTTATAGAACCTCCCTCATTTTTTCGGGAAAATCCTTTGCGGTTCCGAAAAAAATGCGTACCTTTGCACTTTGAATTTATCCACGTCAGGGGAAACCCCTCCGTTTTTACTTTTTGGTAGCAGGTCTCCTGACGTTTATAACAAACCAATTAATAACAAAAAAAGTAACAATTATGCGTTTAATCATTGAACAGGATTACGACTTAATGTCGAAATGGGCGGCCAACTATGTCGCCAAACGTATCAAGGAGGCCAATCCTACTCCTGACAAACCTTTCAAACTCGGCTGTCCTACAGGCTCTTCGCCTCTCGGACTTTACCGTGAACTCATCCGCAAGTTCGAGGCTGGTGAACTCTCTTTCGAGAATGTAATCACCTTCAATATGGACGAGTATGTTAACCTTCCCGAGGAACACCCTGAGTCTTACCACTCGTTTATGTGGAATAATTTCTTCTCAAAGATTAATATTAAGAAGGAGAACGTCCATATCTTGAACGGCAATGCAAAAGACCTTGTAAAAGAGTGCGCCGACTATGAAGCAGCTATCGTCGCTGCCGGAGGTATAGACCTTTTCATGGGCGGTATAGGTCCTGACGGTCACATAGCTTTCAACGAGCCAGGCTCGTCAATCGCCTCGCGCACACGCCAGAAGACACTCACGACTGACACTATCATCGCCAACTGCCGTTTCTTCGACAACAACGTGGACCTTGTCCCAAAGACCGCGCTTACGGTAGGCGTAGGCACTGTGATGGACGCTAAAGAGGTGCTGATTATGGTGAACGGACACAACAAGGCACGTGCGCTGCAACATGCGGTGGAGGAGGGTGTTAACCACATGTGGACAATCTCGGCACTTCAGCTTCACCCACATGCAATCATTGTCTGCGACGAGGCTGCCTGCGGCGAACTGAAGGTTGACACCTACAAGTATTTCAAGGATATAGAGAAGGATAACCTCCTCTGATCCGTCCGAAATACTAACACATTAGCAATCTCCCAGCCTGATGAAGGCTGGGTAGATTTTTTAGGTGAAACGCTATTTAACTTTTACGAAAAGGAATAATGAAAAAGAAAATTAAGTTTAGGCACATTGCCGTCTTGTCACTTGCGTTGGCACTTTTGCTGCCCCTGGAATGTTTGTCCCAGAACAACTCGCCGCTATGTTTCACAGCCAGAAAAGGAAATGCGAGAGTGAGTTTTCACAAAAGGAATGCCACCCATACTATCCAGTATTCGACAGATAGCACGAATTGGATCACATACACCCACCAGGATATATACTTAAACGAAAACCAATCGGTATGGTTCAGGGCTGCGAGCGACCAGACAGTAGCCGTTGCATTTGGAGACTCTTACCAAAGCTCTTATTTCAGCTTCTCATCTGGTGATACCGTGGAAGCCTCGGGCAATATAATGTCCCTTTATGGGCCGAGTTGCCCCGACCTTCCTTTACCTAATTATGCGTTTGCCGAGATGTTTTATGGTTGCGCCGCCCTGATCACGCCTCCCCAACTTCCTGCCACCACTGTGGCGCAATCCTGCTATGCGAAAATGTTCAAGAACTGCCTTTCGCTGACCACCGCACCTGAACTACCAGCCACCACGCTTGCAAAATCGTGCTATTACGAAATGTTCCGCAACTGCACTACATTGACCACCGTACCCGATTTGCCAGCCACCACCCTTGCTCAAAACTGCTATGACAAAATGTTCTACAATTGTGCGGCACTGTCAACGGCACCTGATATAGCCGCGACCACTTTGGCGGAGAATTGCTGCTTGGAAATGTTCCGCAACTGCTCATCGTTAGAGACAGCACCGACCTCGTTGCCAGCCGACACACTCGTAAAATCCTGCTACAAATGTATGTTTTATGATTGTGCGTCACTTGTGACTCCTCCTGTCCTGCCTGCCACGACGTTGGCAGAGGAATGCTACTGGGAGATGTTCCGTGGTTGCTCGTCCCTCGCCACCCCTCCCGTCCTGCCAGCCATGACAACGGCAACAAACTGCTATGACAAAATGTTCTGTGATTGTTTCTCACTATCCGAGGCACCCGCCCTGCCAGCCACGACGTTGAGTTGGGGTTGTTATTGCGAAATGTTCAGAGGGTGTACCTCGCTGACCGAACCGCCTACCCTGCGTGACACGGCCCTGGTGTATTCGTGCTACGAAGCGATGTTCATTGGGTGTCGATCCCTGTTGAGGGCACCCGACCTGCCAGCAAGGACAATGGCGCCGTTTTGCTATAGGGATATGTTCAATGGCTGCACCTCGCTTGTCACGCCACCAACACTTCCAGCAACCAAACTGGATGATGAGTGCTACGAAGGGATGTTCAATGGTTGCACAGCCCTTCTCACGGCACCTGTCCTGCCAGCCACGACTGCCGCATACGGATGCTACGCAAGTATGTTCTACAACTGCACCGCTTTGACCGCCGCACCTTCACTTCCTGCCACAAAACTGGCGGAAAGCTGCTATAAGAGTATGTTCAAAGGGTGTACCTCGCTCGTCACACCTCCCGAACTCCCGGCAATGAAGATGGCAAATAAGTGCTATGAAGAGATGTTCAATGGCTGCACCTCACTTCCGTCAGTACCGTCCCTCCCGGCTGACACCTTGGCATACGGTTGTTACACCAATATGTTCTATGGTTGCTCATCGCTGACAATGCCACCAACCCTCCCTGCCACCGTCCTGCCGTCATACTGCTATAACGCGATGTTCAGGAAATGCACGTCACTAATCGTTGATACGGCTCCTCCAGGAAAGGAATGGATTATCCCCGCTACTACCGTAGGCGACCACTCATTGTCTAACATGCTTACTGAGACAGGGGGGACAATGAACGGAACACCCGTGCCAAACAAGGTGTATTACATCGCCTCTGCGCCACAATATCTCGTGACCGCCCTCACCGCGGATTCCACTATGGGAATAGTTGCGGGAAGCGGCCTCTATTACATTGGAGACACTGCCACCTTGACCGCGACACCCGCTCCAGGGTATGCCTTCACCGAATGGGACAACGGCGAGACCGACAGTGTGATATACGTGGTGGTCACATCTGATATAGTGATAACAGCATCGTTTACCCTGGTTTCTGCCGTCAGCGATATTGACTATGATGGTTACAATGTCTATTCCTCAAATGGTTACATCTATGTGGTTGGTGCGCAAGGTTGCACTGTCACGTTGTATGATTCCTTCGGACACATTGTCGCCAAAACCCCAAAGGCGGAATCTACTGAAAAATTTGACGTTCCTCTTCCAGGTGTCTATTTCGTATGCGCCGACAGAAGGAAGAACGTGAAAATCGTGGTTGTCCAATGACCGTAGGTTACTTATCTTATTCCGTTTTATAAAACTGTGAATTTATAGATATCCGACAATGAACTCATACTCACTCAGGAATTTCCGTGTTTTCGGCGGGACAGGCGGCGAAATAAGCCTTTCCCCACTGACAATACTCACAGGGTGCAACAGCTCGGGCAAAAGCAGTTTCACCAAGTCAATCAAACTGCTGCAACCAATGTTGCAACATCTGTCGAAAGACCTTAGACGTGGCATTTTCCGTTGTTTTACGGACTATTACCTGAACTTCGCCTTCGGTCAGCACAAACTCGGAAGTTTCGAGAAGACAATCAATTGGTTGAGTGACGAAGATGAATTTACCGCCGAGTATTCCACTGACGTTATGGCTCTTTCGGGGCGTTCGGTGCGTGTCTCTTTCTCGTTTTTCCCACTTTTGGAGACACCTGAGACGTTCATAGACCAATCCTTGTGGCAGGTGAGACAGATTGAGCGTGATTTTGTTGACAAACCCCACCGCCTCAACCGTAACCGCCAAATAATCTACGCAGGAATACGCCGTGTCGTCATCACAGACGAATTGTCGGGAGAGGCCATTTTTGAGTATCATAGGGGAACAGGCAACGAGGAGTGTTCGCAATTCCATGTTTCACGGATTCTCATTGACTCGCTGCACTCTTTCGTTGACCAGAATAATACCGACGACGATATGCACACAATCTGCCGCTGTCGTATTCCTTCGGTCTATCAGAAGTTCAGATATGAATCAAGCGAGTCGGAAATAACTACGGAACAGCAAATTAAATCTGATTGGGGAACGCGTGCGTTTGCTGGCTTGGAAAGCCGTGGTGACGTTGCGCAGTTCGCTGAACTGGTATGCTCGGAGGCTTTATGCGCTGCCGAAGATATCACAAACGCATCATTCATTGAGATTGACCGCTCAAACCTGCAGCGTATCTACCTTTATGAAAACCAAGGCACATCGTTTAACTCAAACCTCGAAAGTTACCTGCAACTCCCTGACTACATACCAATTAACGACCCATCTTCGGGAAACGCATACCACAAAGGCTCATTCATCAACACTTGGCTAAAAAAACTACTGAACGCCAAACTTATTTTTGAGCCTGCCCCTGAGGGCATTGGCATATATGTCTATCTCGTAAAGACAATAAATAACCGCAAGATAAAAGTCTCGATAGCCGACGTAGGTTATGGCATAACGCCGCTAATCGCAATGCTTGTGCGCATAGAGTTCCAGATTTGCCAATATGTGTCGCATTATGGCTCGGCTTATGGTCGCTACAACTCCGCGACTGTCTTTATCGAAGAACCTGAAAGCAACCTACATCCTAATTTCCAATCATTGCTTGCCGACATTTTTGTTGACGCAGTGTCAAACTATCCAATACGCTTTGTTTTTGAGACACATAGCGAGTATTTCGTGCGTAAATTCCAGGTGCTTGTAGCCTCGAAAAACCTCAAGTCAGACCAAATAACCATAAATTACCTTTATGACCCTGACCCTCGCCGCCGTCCTGAAAACGAACCACAGGTCAAGCATATAAGCATAAAAGATAACGGTGGGCTTACCGCACGTTTTGGCACAGGTTTCTTCGATGAATCAACACGCCTCTCAACCGAACTTTTCAAGTAAAAGATGCTGAAACTGAAATACATATTATTGTTGTTTGTCTTGTCATTGCCCACGGTCAACGCACAAAAAACATCCTTGCGCGACAAAATAAAATACATTACGGACAGCACCCCAGGCAATGTAGGAGTCTGCTTCATATCTGACCATGGAGACACCGTAAATGTCAATGCCACAGAGGAGTTCCCACTAATGAGCGTAATGAAGTTCCACCAAGCTCTTGCTGTTTGCGATTTCCTTAACACCAACAACATTTCGCTTGATTCATTGTTTGAAATAACAAGCCATGAACTGAACCAACAGACTTACAGCCCGATGCTCGAAAAATATCCCTATGGCGGCACATTATCCATCAGGCAACTTCTGGATTACTCGTTGATAATTAGCGACAACAATGCAAGCAATATCCTCTATAACCGTGTTGTTAACGTCCATGAGGTCAACCGCTTTGCCCATGAACTCATAAACGAAATAGATACTGCCGCCTCTTTCCATATCCTATATTCCGAGGAGACTATGGGTAGGGATGTCGGTAAAGCTCGCGAAAACTGGACGACCCCTCTTGCTGCCGCACGCCTGATGTCGGTTTTATATAGCAAACGCAATGATAACCAGTATCTTTGGAACGCTATGTCACAGTGCAATACGGGGCAAAACCGCATACCTCATTATATTAGCGAAGAGGACGTGACGATAGTGCACAAGACAGGCACGGGCGGAACACTTCCCGATGGTACGGTCTTCGCCGTCAACGATTTGGCGTGTGTTATACTTCCTGACGGCAGACACTATTTCCTGTCGGTTTTTGTAAGTGACGCTCGTTGTGAATTTGCTAAGTGCGAGGAGGTTATAGCTGATATTTCCAAGTTGGTTTACGATTATATGACGGAATGAAAGGCTTTGTGTTCATAGATCGCAATTACGACTTGAGGCGCAGCATGATTACTGAGCTTCTTTCGTCTGATGCGTTTCGTAACTCTGAATTTACCATACACTTGAACATTTCCCGCGACATTTTCCTCACAAAATGGAACGACATTTCGTACGGAATTGACGAATCTGACACACTTTCGGTGCTTGCCTCTTCGCTTCATTCGCTAAACTGGCTGCCCAACGAGATTATTTACGACGGCGACTCAACGGATTATTCCAACATTCGTGACCTTATGAAAAAAGTGGGTGAGAGTGCCGTGCTTAACTCTATATTCTGCCTTCCCTCTGTCTCAAATCTTCCTTCAGACTACGGTATTGAACAGGTGCGTCCTGCCTGCGAATCAATCCTGAGGCAACCACCACACCGTCCTATTCGCAATGGTGAGGCTATCTCATGGCGGCAACTACTTCCCGATGACCATTGGAACTCCATCATAATCGTCGATGGTTACATTCTTAAAGACAAACAAACGATAGACCGCAACCTTTTCCCAATCTTGGATAAGGGTCACGCACGCACCGACTGTTTGCAGATCTCCATTTTCACGCAGTTCACGAAAGGCGACCGCACGGTTGCTTGGGAGGGTGCATTCAACTACCTCAAGCAACGCTACACTAACGCAAGCATCGAAATAATAGACGTTCGCAACGCCTCGCGCGAGATCCATGATCGCAATATCATAACTAACCATTATATGCTCTATGTGCCAGGGGGTTGTGACCTTCTGGACGCAAGCGGACATGCTACAAAACGCACATCACTCGCCTGTTACCGCCTTCCACTCTTCTTTGACATGGTCTCTGAGGAATTCCTATTCCTCTGCCAGTCAATGACTTCTTACCGCACCAACCCGCTCAGGCTCCTCTCAAAACCTTCCAAATTCAAAAACAGAATAATATTCTGATTTAATTTGGAAATCTCAAAAAAAATTCTTACCTTTGCGCCTTAATTTTTGACAACTTAATACGCAATGAAAAGTATCAATTTCAATCCGCGAATGTTCTCAGCATTACGCACTTACGACCGTCGCACATTCCTGTCCGACCTTATGGCGGGCATTATTGTCGGCATTGTCGCACTCCCTCTCGCCATCGCTTTCGGTATCGCCTCGGGCGTAACCCCCGAGAAAGGTATCATCACAGCCATCATCGCTGGCTTCCTTATTTCGTTCTTCGGAGGCTCAAAAGTCCAGATTGGTGGCCCGACAGGTGCATTTATCGTTATCATTTACGGCATTATCCAGCAATATGGAATGAGCGGCTTGATGATTGCCACAATCATGGCAGGTATCTTCCTGCTGCTTCTCGGCTTTTTCCGCCTTGGCACAATCATCAAATACATACCTTACCCTATAGTCGTAGGCTTCACCAGCGGTATCGCGCTAACCATATTTACGACACAGATTAAAGACCTCTTTGGCTTGACGATTGAAGGTGGCGTACCTGCGGACTTTATCTCGAAATGGGGCGTCTATTTTATGAACTTCGGTTCTTTAGACCTCTGGAGCACGGGTGTTGGCGTGTTTAGCGTTATCATAATAGCCCTCTCGCCTAAGTTCTCGAAAATTATCCCTGGCTCGTTAATAGCCATAGTGGTTATGACCCTCGGTGTCTATCTGTTGAAACTCAACGGCATGGCACTAAGCGTTGAGACGATAGGCGACCGCTTCAGCATCAATGCGCAACTTCCACAGGCTGAGGTGCCTGCCATGGATTTTGCCACAATCAAGGGGCTTATCTCTCCTGCCATAACTATTGCCGTGCTTGGTGCGATTGAGTCGCTGTTGTCAGCGGCAGTCGCCGATGGTGTGATTGGAGACAAACATAACTCAAACCAGGAACTTATAGCGCAAGGCATCGCCAATATCGTCTGTCCTATCTTTGGCGGTATCCCTGCCACTGGCGCAATCGCCCGTACAATGACCAACATAAATAATGGCGGAAAAACCCCTGTGGCAGGTGTCATCCACGCGGTTGTACTTCTCCTCATTTTCCTCTTCCTAATGCCTCTCGCCAAGTTCATACCTATGAGTTGTCTTGCCGGAGTGTTGGTGATTGTCTCTTATAATATGAGTGGTTGGCGTACATTCCGCGAGATGTTCAATAACCCTAAGTCAGACGTGAGCGTTCTTCTCATAACTTTCTTCCTCACTGTGATTTTCGACCTTACGATAGCCATTGAGGTTGGTCTTGTTCTTGCTTGCCTTCTCTGCATGCGTCGCATGGCTGAGACGACACGCGTCTCTGTCATCACTGACGAGATTGACCCTAACAACGACACTGACGCAACAATCCACGAGGAGCCTCTCTCTGTTCCCGAAGGGGTTGAGGTTTATGAGATTAACGGTCCTTATTTCTTCGGTATAGCCAACAAATTCGAAGAGATTATGGCTGACACTCGCCGCACCAAGAACCCTAAAATACGCATAATCCGTATGCGTAAAGTTCCATTCATAGACTCGACGGGGCTTCACAACCTTGAGAACCTCGTCACCATGAGCCACCGCCAGAATATTAGGATTATCCTTTCTGGTGTCAATGATACAGTCCTCAATGATTTGATAAAGAACCATTTTGAGGACCTTATCAAACGTGAGAACATTTGTGCCAACATCAACATAGCCCTCGAGCGTTCACGGAAATTCCTTGATGAACTGAAATAAATAATCATTTTCTCCTAGTTTTTCTATAATATCTAGAATATCTAGAATGTCTAGAATGTCTAGTAGAACTAGAAGAACTAAAATAAAAAATTAGTATAACAAAAAAAACATTACAACTATGGGTTTCTTAAACAAACAAACAGATTGGGAAAAGACTTATTATTACCAGAAGAGCGAAGTTATTTACCAAATGACATACTCATTCTGTAACCGTTTTATTCCTTTGTATGGTGACCGCACTCGCGACCAGATGATTCAAGCAGCCCGTTCTTGTAAACAAAATATTGTGGAAGGTCATGCCGATGGCGTGACTTCAACTGAAATGCAGGTCAAACTCATCAATGTTGCCCGTGCGTCTATAAGGGAATTGCTCGAGGATTACATTGACTACGCAAAAGCTCACTCATTAACTATTTGGGACAAGACCCACCCAAGATTCAATAGTCTCCTTCATTTCTGCAAATTCCACAACAGTTTAGATGATTATCAACCTTTCTTTTCAAAATGGGGTGACGAGGAGTATTGCAATACAGCTATCTCTTTGTGCCATATTGTTGACAAAATACTTTTCACCCATATAAATGCCCTTGAAAAAGAATTTATTGAGAATGGAGGCATTAAGGAACGAATGCATAAGGCTCGCACAGATTACCGCTCACGGCAAGACGAAGAACTTCTTAGGCTTCAACAGGAAGTCCCTTTACTGAAAGCGGAGATAAATAGATTGCAGGGTATTCTAAAAGATAATGGGATTTCTTTCTGATTACATATATGATTGACATTCCAGGCTTTCGTGGCAAAATACTGACTGACAGGCTGACACGTATTCTATATTCTACGGATGCTTCCGCATATTGCGAGATGCCTCTTGGTGTTGCGTTTCCTTGCGACCATGATGACATCGTTGCTCTTGTGCGTTATGCCGACAGCCACAAGATTCCTATTATCCCACGTGCCGCTGGCACATCAATTGCTGGTCAAGTGGTAGGCGAGGGGCTTGTGGTGGATATCCGTAACCTCAACCGTATCATAGAGATAAACACTGAGGAAAGGTGGGTTAGTGTAGAGCCTGCGGTAGTCCGTGACGAACTTAACATAGCACTCAAACCTTACGGGCTTTTCTTTTCGCCAGAGACCTCAACCTCCAACCGCTGTATGGTCGGCGGTATGGTGGGCAACAACTCATGTGGCACACACTCACTGCGTTATGGCTCAACACGTGACCACCTTATTTCCGCCAATGTCATACTTAGCAACGGCGAAACAGTCACTTTCTGCCATAAGACACAAGACGAGGTGGCGAAAACCAAAAAAAACGACACCCTTGAATCACGCATTTACTCTTACCTTGACGACCTTCTCTCTGATAAAGATAATCAAAAAACCATCGATTCCTCTTTCCCCGACAAATCCCTACGTCGGCGCAACAACGGTTATGCCCTTGACCTTGTGCGTGATACGGATGGCGGGATGAACCTTTGCAAGTTATTTTGTGGCTCTGAGGGGACAATCGGCATTGCCACGGAACTGAAACTCTCGCTTGACCCTCTTCCGCCTGTACATAACGCACTTGTATGCGTACACTGTCGGACTCTGGAATCTTCGTTCCGTGCTAACCTTATAGCCATCAGACATCATGCCACGGCAGTAGAACTTATCGACGATAACATTCTGAACCTCAGTGCTGAGAACCTTTCACAACGTGAAAACCGCTTTTTCCTGCAAGGCTCACCTGCCGCTATCCTTTGCGCCGAATTTGCTTGTGACGGCGAGGATGAACTCAATGCAACTGTCAATGCGCTTATTGACGATATAAAAACCTCCGTCCCTGAATGTTACGCTTTCCCTGTCTTGCGTGGCAATGACATACGGCGAGTGTGGGACCTACGCAAGGCTGGTCTTGGGCTTCTCAGCAATATGCCAGGTGACGACAAACCAGCGCCTGTTATCGAGGATACTGCCGTTGTCCCCGAACTTCTTGCCGATTATGTGGCAGAGATGAAGGGGATGTTTGCCGAACTCGGGCTTTCGTGCGTTTTCTATGCGCATATAGGCTCTGGCGAACTGCACTTGCGCCCAATCCTTAACCTAAAGACGGATGAGGGGAGAAGGCTTTTCCGTGAGGTTGCCACACGCACCGCACATATTGTGCGCAAGTACCGTGGCTCACTAAGTGGAGAGCATGGCGATGGTCGTTTGCGTGGCGAATTTATCCCTCTTATGTACGGTGGAGAGGTCTATTCGTGGTTCAGCGACATAAAATCACTTTGCGACCCTAACAATATCCTCAACCCTGGCAAAATTGTTGATACCAAGCCGATGGATGAGTATCTGCGTTTTGCGAACAATGCGGAACTAAATTCAGTCACCACCACATTCGCATTCAATGGGCATCACGAAGGACTGCACTATATCAGGGAGATAGAGAAGTGCAATGGTGCTGCGGATTGTAGGAAGTCACTTCTTTTCGACAACGTGATGTGTCCTCAGTTCAAAACGACTCTTGACGAAAGAGACTCAACCAGAGGACGTGCGAATATTCTTCGCACATCACTAACGAAAAATGGTTCGCAAGGCTTTTCCGACCCTGACGTGCTTTCCCTACTCGGCACATGCCTGTCTTGCAAGGGTTGTATGCGTGAATGTCCATCGTCTGTTGACATGACGAAAATAAAGGCTGAGTACCTACAGCAACACTACGACCGTCACCACGTCCCAATGCGCACGTTCCTTATCGGTTTTATGCCCGAACTTGAACACATAGCCGCCTCAACAATACCACACCTCTACAACGCAATCCTTGGCACAGGGATTGTCCATCGCTTCATGGGTTTTGACCGCCGTCGCACTCTCCCGAGGATTTCAAGAGCCAAACTCCTTACTCCTACAATCATCGCCGAAAAAAACGTCATTTTGTTCATCGACGAGTTCACACGCCACGATGAGCCGCAAGTGGCCAACGCTTTTATCCGTTTCGCACAGTCAAATAACTACAACGTCATCATAGCTCCAATCCATAACAGCGGTAGGACGTTGTTGAGCCAGGGGCTGCTCCATAAGGCAAAAAAACTTGCGCAAAGGAATATCGGGAAATTCAAACCACTCATAAAATACGGTGACTCTTGCCATACTTCCACACGAATTGTCGTCCTTGAACCGTCGGCACTCTCCGCTTTCCGCGACGACTACCGTTCGCTCATTGATGACCCGGATTATGACAACATACAAAAAAACATCCTACTCTACGACGAATGGTTCGCCCGTGAGCAACAAGCAGGCCACCTGCCACAAAAACTGAAGGGAAAAAACACCCGCACCGAAGTACTCTTCCATTCGCATTGCCACCAGAAAGCCGTCGCTAACCCACAACTTACAGTCCGCATGCTTCTCTCTATCGAAGGGGTCACCGTTCGCCATATTCCCTCAACCTGCTGCGGTATGGCTGGTGCTTACGGCTATCAGCACTACGAGCGATCCACACAGATAGCCACCCCTTTAATCAAGGCTATCAACAACTCCTCACCTGACGCGGTAATCTCAGCCGCTGGAATCTCATGCCGCACACAAATCCGCGACCTCACCTGCCGCACGCCAGTGCATCCTGTTATGCTTCTTCCTTAGAGATTCAAATGTAATCGCTCATTCCACGAAATACGCATCATACAGCAGGCTTTTCTTCGAGATACGGTACTTCTCTATCTTGCTGAAATCCAACTCGTCGAGGTTCTCTGGACACATTTTGAAAGGCATTGGCACGATATGCCGTTGCCCCTCGCAGTTCGCCTCTATCAACTTTATGCTGTTGTCTTTGTCAAGAATAGGTGTAGCATGATATACAAAGAATAGTGATGTTATCACCTCGGCGTTATTGCAGATGTACTGAGTGATTGCTGTCATACGTTTCCATCTGTCAGTCGAAAGTCCGGATAATATGTAACGGCAAAATTCCTCTGTGCTGTCCCTTATCACGTACCTTGGCAAATCCACACCGTTCTTAATGAAAAAAGAGTCCATTGGAGCAAGGTATGCACAATCAGTTGATATTAGATATAGCCTGACCCTTGATGTATCCATTGATTTCCATTTGGGGATTAGTTCATTGGCTATTATATCAGTCCACACATCTCCTGAAAAGGATTCGTTGTAGATAATTACCTTGTAGTCATGACCATCATTTGCCAATATCTCTCTCAGTCCTTTCACTGTTACAAACGTCAGTTCTGGATACAGCTTTGGGGCTTCCTTGAACTTCTCTTCTGTTTCTTCAATTATGATAACCTCGCAACCGCAAAGGGTAAGCAGAGCAATAAACAGTAAAACGACTTTTTTCATAATACAGCTTTTTACATGGAGGTTCTATTAATTCTGTTGTGAACTATATTCCGATAGATATTTGGGGACAAATCTCTTCAAGTCATCATTGAGTTCTCTTGTCGAATTGAAATTCAGGGTTTTCCGTATCTTTGTACGCCTTTGATAATAATAATCGCTGTTGATATTGAGTATCGAGCAGATTTCCTTTTTGTCGAACGAAAGCAGTATGAGCCATATTATGGCAATGTCTGATTTCGTTAGGTCTGCGTATTCGTTGTGCAATGCTGAAAGAATCTCGTTGGCATCACCAAATACAGAATCCTTGTCGCATTTTGTACGGTATAAATCCATATATTTATTCAATAGTGTGTCAAAATTGGTTCTCTGGTTTGCCATAGAGCTTGTCAAAACTGCGTTTTTACGTCTGAAACGCCTGACGAAGAGGTATGACAAAAGGACAAGAATAGAAAAGATAAAACCAAAAAAGATGATACAACGGTAAAGATGGATTTCCTTTCTGTGTTGACTCGCTTGAGTTTCAAGACCTTGTTGTATTATTCTGGAGTAATATATTGAATTGAGGTTGTGCATATTAGTCACTTGCCGGGAGACGTCTATATCAAGTATTTTCGTGTAGTCGTATTTGTCAATACGCTCCTTTTGGTGGCTGAGTATTATGTCACGGGCAAGTAAAGGGTCATAATCTGTAAACGCTGAGGCAAGATAATAGTAAATATGTGGTTTCAGCTCTGGACGGCTGTCTGAGAACCGTTCGGCATTCAGCAGACAAATGAGAGCGGAGTCTGTCTCTGATTTATGGTAATAGATTACCCCTAAAACCATATTGGAGGCGCAGGCGTTGAAAGAATCGTTGTTGTTGGTATATATTTCGTTTACCAACGATATTTTCCGAAAGTCTATCGAGTCAGCTTTGTCTTCGATTATTAGTTCGGTCGAGTGGTTGAGATATTCGTTGTGAAAACGATCCATTGGGTCAAATGGTATCGATGCTAATATTTTGGCGATTAAAATCAAAAATCCTTTTTCACCCTCTTTGCTGCATAAGCAGAGAGTCACTGCTAATATCACCAGAACGGAACATATTGTTATCTTTTTCTTCATACGTTCATTTGCACCAAATCATTTTGCAAAGTTACGAAAAATAATCCACCCAATCAACCGACAAACCACTTATTATTGCATTATCTCAGATTGTGAAAAAATATATGCCTGAATCTCAATGCTTTCAGATATTTGATTGTATTGATTTTCTCAGATTTATAAGTGGAAAAACATACGTTTTTACCCTTTGATATGCTCTTTTTTATGCAATATGACCAAATATAATGACAATTTTCTCATCAACTCAGTGGCATTTCCTGAGAACTTTTCCATTGCTGAAAAATCTGTGAACTTTGTTGGTCATATCGGATTTTTTTGTACCTTTGCAGCATCGTTTCCTGACTTTCTGCATACTTCATTTGGCTAATATACCAATTTTCTCCAATATGTTTTCTGAGAAAATGACATAAGATGAAATCATTAACCCTTTGATTGACAGCGATTGTATTATGGAGCAATCTGAGAAAATGACATTGCTGAATTATTCCCAAATGAAAATGCCAAAAATTATTCGTAACTTTGCACCGTCAAAACATTTTGTTTAGTTATAATGAAATAATAACTTGGTACAATCTTATTTTTATGTCACAATGCAACCCCTGTAAAGACGGAGCCTGCTCCTCTCCCAACAATATATGCTTTTCAAATCGTACCAATTTATTATTTAACCCTGACTTAACAATAATGATCTGTTTCAATAAACATAACTTTATAATACAATCTAATTATGAAAAAGGTATTTTTTCTTTTCGTTTTAGCCGTAATGGCTGTTAGTTGTTCAAACAACAAATTAAATGCTCCTGATATGCCTGTAAGTCAGGATGTGGTGACATCTTCCCAAAATCCTGTTTTTGTCTGGTATGACGCAGCTACCAAACTTGCCAAAATGGACTTTGATGAGATGAAAAGTTTTTTTGTTGCAAGCGGGTGGGATCGTTGGTATTTTACCGACAGCACGGTGTTTGGAAAAATATTAGACAACGGTGTGAAAATCGAATATAATTTGAGAAGTTATTGCCCAGGGGACATGTATGGAAGTATAACAAGCCCAGATACGGCATTATTAGTCGATGATGTCCGTACGGCAATATCGAAGTTAGGCAGTACTATTGTCCTGAACGGATATAATGTTGATTATAATCCGGAATGGCCTTATTGGCATAATGGTGCATTGTTGATTGAACACCCTTCGTTTGAGGAGAATGTATCATGGATAGGTGACGACACAGATGATGTAAGCTGTATTCAATGGAGTTGTCAGGAATCACCAGACAATGGATCTATACGTTTGAGTTTTTATTGGGACGAAATCAATGGCAAGAAATACATCCATTATATTAATTTCTCAATCGATGTTCCAGGAAGGGAGGACTTTCTGTTAGACAGTCGCCCTTAACGGCAGAGGATTTTCAGAACTGACTTCTCTACGCACATAACGCACCATCCGCTGTCACGAATTTCCGTGGCAGCGGCTTTTTAATCATCACTTTTTTGCCAGAAAATTTTGTGTTGCAATAAGACTTACGACCGTGCGTTTTTACATTCGCCATTGGCCATAATTCGTTGGTTGGTATAGGAGATTTCTAATTGTAACCGTTTAATTGTAACCAACCACCTAACCATCTGTCTGTCAATACCTATTTACTTCAAAACCGCCAAAAATTAATTGTAACCAATTGTAACCACCCAACTATCATAAATTATGCTAAATTTTGCAAACCACAAAATCGACTTTTTCAAATTAACAAATGTTGCGCAAATCTTAACCGCCCTTAAAAAAGACGTAGCCCAAACGAACCCCTGACCTACCCCGAACTTTTCCCAAACCTCGAAAATCCGATTTTGAAATGTTAAATTTTCATCTCCAGTTTTTCCATCAACACAAATTTCCCCTCCCATTTTCCACCCTCATTCTCCGCACATCTTCTTTTGTAATGGATAATAAATTGATAGTGTAATATAGGTGGCTATTCGTTTAAGGTGAGTTCTATAAATTCATTTTGAGTGTTTTTGAAGTTTGTTTTGAGCAAGATGCCAAAAGAAACTTCAAAAACGCCAAAAAGTTTACTTGCCACTTATCTTTATTTGTTTAACAAAACGGTGTATTTATAGAACTCACCTTAATGACGTGACGGTTATTGGGAAGTGGTCGCTTACGCCACCTTGGTAGAAGTCGCCAAGATAAGTACGGCGTGGATGTCCGTTACTCTCTTTCAGCCAATTCGGGCAATAAATCGTGGCTGATGTTGGCAGTTTAATCCCTGACAACCCGTTAAGCATTGCTCCTGAGACTATTATGTGGTCGAGCATACTCCATTCTCCTTGGAAGTAATATGTGCCATACCCTTCTTCGTGAAGTGTCCACGTCAGGTTGTAGAGTGAGCCGCATGAAGGGTTGGCTGTTGGCGGAAGAGCCTTAAGAACATCATATAGCGCAGCGTCGGATGGTGTGTCGTTGAAATCACCCATGATTAGGATATTGGCTGTGGAATCGATGGCTATGATGCTGTCTGCCATATATTTGACGAACATTGCGACATTACGGCGGAGTGGGGTGGTGGTAGTCGCACCTCCAAGCCGCGAAGGTGCGTGGACCTGCATTATATGGATTATTTTGTTGCCGCGAAGATGACCGCGGACGTAAAGCATACCGCGTGGGGCGTTGGCGATGTTTGCGGTGAAAGAGGTGTCAACGGTGAAGAGATCTTTCCTGTAGAGCAGCGCGACGTCTATCCCTCGTGCGTCTGAACTCTCATGATGGACAAAGCCATAATTTAGTCGTGCGTAACGGTTTGTCGTCATACGGGTGAGAATAGAGTCGTTTTCTATTTCGCAGAGGCCGACTATGGCTGGAAGTTCATCCTGGGCTGAAATGACCTGCATAATGTTATGGATTTTGGTGCGTAGGCGTGACTCCGTCCACCTTTTTTCGCCTGTCGGGGTGAATGCGGTATCGTTTTTCAGCGTGTCGTGGCGTGTGTCGAACAGGTTTTCCACATTATAGGTCATAAATGTGAGCTGAAGGACGATGAGTAACAATTTCATATTCAAAGATTTCTTGTAAACAGTAAGGAAAAAACATCTCGGTGCAAAGATAGTTCATTTTTTTGTTTGCCGAATGGGAAAAAAGTATTATTTTTGCAGTTTGAAAAATAATAGTCATATAATTATGAAACCAACCCTATTTATTCTTGCAGCAGGCATGGGTAGCCGTTACGGCGGACTCAAGCAACTCGACGGTGTGGGCCCTTCGGGCGAAACCATCATGGATTACTCCGTTTTTGATGCCATTCGCGCGGGCTTTGGCAAAATAGTCTTCGTCATCAGACATGACTTTGAGCAGGATTTCCGCGAGAAAGTGTTGTCGAAGTACTCTTCGCATATTCCTGTCGAAGTATGTTTCCAAAGCGTTGACGCATTGCCAGAGGGATTCAAATGCCCTGAGGGAAGGACAAAACCTTGGGGGACAAACCATGCCGTGTTGATGGCCAAAAATATTATAAAAGAGCCATTTGCGGTGATTAATGCCGACGATTTCTATGGACGTAATGGATTTGAGGTTTTGGCGGAGGATTTGTCTAAGCTTGACGGCAAGACAGGCGACTATTGCATGGTGGGGTATCGTGTGGGCAACACGTTGTCAGAGAGTGGAACGGTGAACCGTGGCGTATGCACAAAAGATAGTAGCAACTGCTTGACTGATGTCGTGGAGCGTATTAACATTGGCAGGAACGCCGAGGGCAAAATCGTGTATCCAGACGGCGACAAAGAGGTGGAGTTGGATAAAAACACCCCTGTCTCGATGAATATGTGGGGGTTCACAACTGATTACTTCGAGTACTCGGAGGCTTACTTCGTGGATTTCCTTAAAGAAAGCCTCAATAAAGACAAATCAGAGTTCTATATTCCTGTGGTTGTCAATGACTTGATAAAGAAGGGTAAGGCAAAGGTAAGGGTGCTTGACACTACTGCAACATGGTTTGGCGTAACTTACAACGACGACCGACCTATGGTTGTAGCGAAACTTGCTGAACTCGTCAAGAAAGGTGAATACCCTTCGCCTCTATTCTCTAAATAAATTGATTATCTATGAAAAAACTACTCTCCTTGATTGTCGCTTTGTCGGCAGTCTTGTCTCTTGTTGCCCAGGAATACAACCACAGCATAGGCGCCACTTTAGGCTCGCTCAACGGCATAAGTTACAAATATTGGGCTACTGAGGATTTCGCCTTCCAATTGGATTTTGGTTTCCAGACAATTGAAACCCGCACATCGGGAATAATGATTGATGGACCGGATTTCAATAAGTCTGTAAAGTTCGTCAAACCAATCAATTATTTCGGAGGACGGTTCAACCCTAACCTTATGTGGCAACGTGAGGTAGCTGACGATTGGAATTTCTTTCTCGGAGGCGGCTTTTCCGTCGATATGATACGTAGCGTTGATGTTATGCACCTTAATCCAGATGTCGTGGCTCTTCTCTCATCGTGGGACACCGAAAACAAATATGCCGTGAAATTTGGTATAAATGCCATAATGGGTATTGAATATTGTTTCGGCGGGCCTGTGAACTTATCATTAGACTTCAGACCAGGCTACACAGTAGCATACGACAACCTTCTGGCTGGCTACAAATACTACCTTGGCGCTTTCGACTGGAACTTGTGTGTCGGCGTGAGGTATAGGTTTGAATGACAAGTCCAATTTGTTTCGAAAAAACTATTATCACTACATACGTCAGTCCTGGGTAATAGGGTATTACCTATAAGGTATTCCTATCCTCTGGGAGTGGCAGGGGGTGGGGGGTATCCAATTCTGTGAATATGCTGAGTGCAGTCGATTTTATCGCCAAAAAACATCCGTTTTGTATCTCATTTTTGCCAAAATCTTATCTTCATAAGTCTCCCCCAATCCGACATCAAAAAATGGCTAATTTTCAATATCTTGATTTTCAGTCACTTTGAAAAACCCGTTACAAATATTACAATTATTACAATTAAAATCCTGCCCCTCAACCCCCACACCGATTACAATTATAAAAGTATATATATATTTATTTTTATAATGTGTTTATTAAGTACCCCCACGTTTTTAATTGTAATAATTGTAACAATTGTAATAACCATGTAAACCAATCACCCCCCCACATAACAAACCCTCTAACGTACCCCTAACGTAGCCCATACAAAGAATAATCACCTTCCCTAAAAAAAATTGCCATCCAACTAAAAAAATCGGCTTTCTGCTTGAAAAACCATCGCAAATGTGGTATGTAATAGTGAGGGCGCAAAACTCCCAGATTAACAGCCAACGGCTAACCGCTGCTTTTTAATATTTTCCACAAATGGTGGTGTCGTCTTCCGCTTTTCACACGAAACGTTATAGAGTCAAAAAACAAAGAGAGATACCCTATAACAAGGTATCTCTCTAATATTCACAGAAAAAGGGGTTATTTCTGAATGCGGATACGTGCATCAACTGCCACTACGCGTTCTGCTGAGCCAAGTAGTGGGTTGAGGTCCATCTCGGCGATTTCAGGGGCAGCTTTTACCAATGCCGAAACACGGCTGACTGCCTCGGCAAATTTATCTTCGTTTACAGGCTCCTGACCACGTACACCCTGGATAATCTTGTAACTGCGAAGGCCACGTATCATGCTGTGAGCCTCGTCAGTTGAGATTGGCGCAAGCGATGCCTTGACATCCTTGAGAACCTCGATGAAGATACCACCAAGACCGCAAAGAACCTGATGACCGAACTTAGCCTCCTTTGACGCACCGATAAACACCTCTGTACCATGGTACATAGGGCAAAGCTCGACAGCGTAGGTGTCTTTAATCTTGATGAGTCGGTCGAACTCACGACCAACAGTCTCCATATCCATAACGTTGAGGACAACGCCGCCTACGTCTGACTTATGGACAGGTCCGCAAACCTTCATCACGAGAGGAAAACCGAACTCGCCGGCAACCTTCAGGGCATCCTCACGGGTTTTGACCTCAGCGTTCTTCTTGCGGTCGATACCCGCAGCGTCAAGCAATTTGTTGATTTCGTCGAGTGAAAGATAGCCGTCTTTTGCATTCTCCACAACCTCACGGATAGCCTTGACATCTATCTCTGGCATGTCAAGAACCTCTGGCTGAGGTTTAGGAGTATTCATCACCTTGCAGAGGGCGTTACCGAATACACACTCCTCGCTGAAGTTGATGCGGTGCTTATTCTGGATGAAGTCCTCAATCTCCTCCTTGACGTTGATGATAGAAGGAAGGATAGGGAAGATAGGTTTCTTGCAGGTCTTCATCTTCTTGTCGAGTACGTCGTAAACCTCCCAGTTGCGGAAGAGACCTGGAGAACCGAAGATTACGCACATTGCGTCGATGTTGTCAAAGTCGTTCTCGCAAGCGTCAATGATGTCGGAGAGCTGCTGTGCGGTACCTGTGGCAAGGAAGTCGATAGGGTTGCCGACAGACGAGCCGGCGAAGAGTTTGCCAAGCAGTGCCTGAGCCTTCTCGCCTTTGATTGCAGGAACGTCAAGACCATTATTAGATAATGTATCGGTGAGCATAACGGCAGGACCACCTGCATGTGTGATGACAGCCATGTTCTTGCCCTTCATCTCTGGGTGCATGAAGATACAGCAGACCGTTACCAACTCCTGACGGTTTGAGCAGCGGACGATACCAGCTTTGCGGAAGAGTGCGTCAACGGCAACATCCGAGGTTGCCAAAGCACCGGTGTGCGAAGATGCGGCACGCGAGCCTGCCGAAGAGCAACCAGACTTGATGGCGGCAATCTTACAACCCTTGCGGATAAGAGAAGAGGCGTGTTTGAGAAGTTTCTCAGGATTGCCAATCTTCTCCATGTAAATCATCTTGACGTAAGACGATTTGCCAGGAACGTAAGTCTCGTCCCAATACTCAAGGACATCCTCAATACCAATCTGGGCAGAGTTGCCGACAGCCCATACAGAGTTGAAGTGCAGACCGTTGGTCATACCAATCTCCTTGATGAAGACTGCCGTAGCACCTGAACCAGTGACGAAGTCAACGCCCATAGGGTCGAGTTGAGGTATAGGGGCGTCGAAAGCACCTGTGTAGTTCACGTTGAGGAAACCCGTGCAGTTAGGACCGATGAGCGAACCGCCTGTCTTGCGTATAATCTCGACAATCTGACGCTCAATCTCGCCACCCTCGTGGCTCTCCTCGCCAAAGCCTGCGGAGATGATGACATAACCGCCGCAACCTTTCTGGTTGGCGAGCACGTCAACAGTGTGGAGGCAGAACTTGGCGGCAATTGCCATCAATGCGCAGTCAACCTGTGGAAGGTCTTCCACCTGCTTGCAGCATTTGATACCCTGAATCTCCTCCTCTTTAGGGTTTACCACATAAATCTGACCCTTGAAATTCGAGTCAAGGAGATTTTTGAGGAGCTTGCCACCAGGCTTGGTGACGTCCTTTGAAGCACCGATGACGGCAATGCTTTTTGGATTTAGAAGTTTCTCGGAAATCATGATTTTATTGTTTTTGTTATTGGATTATACGAAATAAAGTTTGTCAGTTGACATGCGCAAATAACGGTTAACGGCGAAGAGTGTGGCAAAGTAGTTGATAACCAGACTAACGACAATCATTATTGCGGCAACAGGTATAGTCACCGTTGGGTCGAAAAGTTCGGCAAGGTTCGTGTAACCGTTAATCTGTATCTGCATAAAATAGAGTGAGGCTGCAAGTAGAACAATGCCAATCAGCGCACCGATAACGGCGTTGACCATAGCCTTTTGAATGAAAGGCGCACGGATGAAACTATTGCGTGCACCTACAAGACGCATAGTGTTTATGATGAAGCGTTTTGAATATATCGTAAGGCGTATGGTGTTGTTGATAAGCACAACGGAGATAAATATAAGGACGAGGACAATGACAGAGATGAAGAAAAGCAGTCGTTGTATGTTATTGTCCATAAGCTCAATCATATCCTGTTCGTAAATTATGTCGGAGACACCTGCGAAAGAGCTGAACTTTGGTATGACTACTTTCTGGATAGAGTCAACATTGGCGTAACGCTGTGAAAGATAAACTTCTATAGAGGCGTTGATAGGGTTGTAGCCAAGCATGGAAGTAGGGTCGTCGCCGAGGGTTTGGATAAGTTCGTTGAGTGCGCTGTCCTTGCTTATATATATATAATGGGTGGCAATAGGTGTTGCGTTGACGTATGCTGTGAGGCGTGCGAAATCTGTAGAGGTAATGCTATCGTCGAGTTGGAGTGAAATGGTGATGTTTTCCTGACTGCGATGAGCGTAGTTTGTGACAGTGAGTAGGAGCCAAGTGAGGAGACCAACCATGAAAAGCACAAGTGCTATGCTGATGTTGGAGGTCAGATGAAGGTTAAAAAAGGATGGTTTTTGCTTTTTCATTGTTTCTAATTTTTAGAATACAGGCTACAAGTGTTCTTTAAATGATAGAGGTTATGCCAAATCGGATGGTAGGCGAAGGTCTCCACGAGGGGAAACACCGATGGATAGTACTTTAGGACCGTCAGGAAGACAGGAGCGTTTGAATTGCTGACGCTTGAAACGACGCCAGAAAGTATCGTACCAATGGGCGATTGTCTCGTCATCGTATTCGCCGGCAAACGCTTGTTCTGCCATCATAAGTATCTTGGGACGAGAGTAACCATAGCGCAAGGTGTAGAAGATGAAGAAATCGTGGAGAGGATAAGGCCCAACGAAATCCTCGGTTACTTGTCCACCTTCCATAGGTATGAGTTCAGGTGAGATTGGCGTATCGACAATATCGTTGAGGCAGTCGGCAAGTTTTTCGGATTGTGAGTTATTGGCGAGATGTTCGACTATACGACGTATAAGTGTCTTAGGCACACCGGCATTGACCCCATACATTGACATGTGGTCGCCGTTGTAGGTTGCCCAGCCAAGGGCAAGTTCGGAAAGGTCGCCAGTGCCTACGACAATGCCGTTGTATTTGTTGGCAAGGTTCATTAGGATGAAAGTGCGGTAGCGTGCTTGGGCATTTTCGTAAGTTACGTCATGTTGTTCTGGGTTATGGCCAATTTGAGCGAAATGATGGTCGCATGAGTCGGCAATAGGTATAGTCTCGGACGAAACGCCGAGTTCTTCCATTATCGTGTCTGCGTTGGTGTGTGTTCGTGACGAAGTGCCATAACCAGGCATTGTTATGGCATGGATATTGGTGCGTGGAAGACCAAGTTTGTCGCAAGCCTCGGCAGCAACAAGGAGTGCGAGGGTAGAGTCCAGTCCGCCAGAAATGCCGATTATCAGATTGTCAATATGAGCGTTACGCATACGGCGGGTAAGACCCGTAACCTGAATGGAAAACATTTCGTTGCATTGTTCGCTAACACTGCGGTCTTGCGAGAAATAAGGGCATTGCGAGAAATGGCGTTCGATGTCGTAATCGTGGACTATGTTGTCGCAAGTGACGAAACGGGCATTGTTTTTGAACTCGGAGGCACAAGACCAGAAAGTGGAATTTCCCATACGCATGGCGCGAATACGGTCAAGGTCAAGGTCAGCGGTGACTATTTGCGCATCGTCGCAGAAACGTTCAGATTGCGCAATGATGTCCCCACATTCGGCGATGCCAGCTTTGCCGATGAAGACAAGGTCGGTTGACGACTCGCCAGGACCTGCCGAACAATATACATAACCAGCCATCAAAGCCATTGTCTGGTGGCAAACCATGTGCTGAAGGTATGTGTTCTTGTTGAGAAGTTCGTCTGAGGCAGAGAGGTTTATAATGACCTCGGCGCCTTTAAGGCAAAGTTCGGTGGATGGAGGGATAGGAGCCCAAAGGTCTTCGCAGATTTCTATGCCGAACGAGAACTCTTTTGTGTTTATGATAATATCTTCGCCGAAGGGTATCTGTTCCTGTCCGCAGATGGAGGCTGTGAACTCGTGGGTCTCGCGAGAAGAGGCGAAGAGGCGGCGTTCGTAAAACTCCCCATAGTTAGGGATGTAGCGTTTAGGTACGATGGCGAGTATTTTGCCACGGTGGATTGCCACACCGCAATTGAAGAGTAAGCCTCTTACGGTGACAGGCATACCAATGACAGCTATTATATCAAGGTCGGTAGTGTGCAGGAGAATGTCCCGAAGTGCTTTCTCAGAGTCGGCGATTAAGGTTTGGTAGTGCATATAATCGCCTATGGTATAGCCCGTGAGGGATAATTCAGGAAATGAGATGAGTTGTGTGCCAGAGAGGCAAGCTTCGTCAATAAGAGTGTTGACGGCCTTTGAGTTATATATTGGGTCGCCTATGTGGATAGAAGGAATACCGGCGGCTATTTTCACGAAATTATGGTTCATGGCGTATTTAATATAATTCTATTAGAGTCTTAATGGCTGTCCCGATGGCTGCAAGGATAAGTAGTGTTCCTGTGGCGTGGTTGAGGATCCGTAACCCACGTTCCTTGAAGTTCCCGCGGAAATGTCCTACTATGTATGTGAGGGTCAGCCACCAACAAAAAGCACCTACGATTATTGCGATAAAGGTGATGCCATTGGTTAGCGGGTCACCTGAAGACATGACGTGGAACTGTGCGAAGAGTCCGATGAAAAGGAAAATGATAAGGGGGTTGGAGAAGCATAGCCCAAACGCTGAGATATAGTCGTGGAACATTTTGTTGCGGACAACCTTCTTGAAGATATTATGCTTTGGTGGTTCAATGTGCTGATGGTGTGGGTGTTTCTTCTTGAGTTTCTCAACATCCTCTGGTTTGGACTTATATATGTGAAGGCCAAAAAGACCAATGATAACCGCACCTAACAGTTGTATGACCATCATATTCTGGTTGATGAAATCAGTGATGAAATTCATACTGGCACCAACGAGGATTGCGTAGATTATATCAGATGTAGTTGCGCCAAGACCTGTGACAACACCATGCCAACGTCCGCGGGAGAGTGTGCGCTGGATGCAGAGAACACCGAGCGGGCCAACAGGGGCAGATACGCAGATGCCTATGAACCAACCTTTAAGAAATTCTTGTAATGTATTTATTATATGTAAATCCATTTTATAGAGTTATCGTGACGGAACCATGTCATTTGCTTGCGTGCATAATGGCGGGTGTTGCGTTGTATGAGGCGAATGGCTTCAGGCAAATCGTAAAGCCCGTCAAAGTGACCGAAAACCTCTTTAAGTCCCACGGTGTTGAGGGCGTTTAGGTGACGGTAGGGTAGAACTGCCTCCGCCTCTTTGATGAGGCCTCGGTCAATCATACCTATGACACGGTCGTCAATGCGTTTATAAAGTGTTTCACGGTCGCGCATAATCCCAACCTTTGAAACATTGAAGTCGCGTTTGTGGTTTTGTCCCTTGCGCAGGGAGGTGAAAGTAGTGCCGGTTTGGCGGCAAACCTCAATTGCGTGAAGGACGCGTCGCCAATTTTTCAGGTCGCAGGTTGCGTAATGCTCAGGGTCGAGGGCGAGCAGTTGTTCCTGCATGTAGGCGAGACCTTTGTTTTTGTATTCGTCCAGGACATTCTGCCGGAGCTGCGGGTCGATGTCAGGGATGTCGTCAATGCCTTTAGTCACGGCATCTATATACATCATAGAACCACCTGAAAGTATGGCGTTTCCGTATTTATTGATTTCGTCGTGGATGATTCTGAGGGCATCTTGTTCGTAATGGCCTGCGCTGTAATTGTCGTGTATAGAGTGCGTTCCGACGAAATAGTGTTTGACCGAGGCGAGCATTTCAGCGGTTGGGGCATCGGTGCAGATTGGGATTTCGCGGTAGATTTGGCGTGAGTCGGCGTTTATTATCGAACAGCCGAGGCGTTTTGCCATCTCAATGGCGTATTGGCTTTTGCCTACACCGGTAGGGCCGAGGATTATGTGAAGCGTGCCTTGGGTCACTTTGGTTAGATGTCAATTTCGCTCATGTCAACCTCGGAGAAACCTTCGCTGTCGAGTTCGTCGTCCGAATACTCGTCAGATCCGTAGAAATCATCGTCAAGGAACTCCTTTGAGTCTTTCTTGCCAGTAACGAATTGCTCCATCTTGATTTGCACCGGAATCTGCCCAACGAGTTTAGTGCATTTTGGTTTTGCTATTGTGCCAGGTTTGACTTCGCGGAGGGTAAGATAGAGGCTACGGTTGTTCAGTATGTCGAAAACGTAAATCATTTTGTCGCCTTCGTCAGCGAGAAATTCCTCAAGCCGGGTGTTTTCCATGACGTATGAATCGTTTTCGGATGAGACATCCATCTCGACGAGAGTGATTTCCTGATAAGGTTCCCATTCTTCGTCGCAATTGAAAAAGGATGTGAGCTCTCCTTTTGAGTATTTTAAGGAGCTGATGATAAGGTCGTTGAGTTCGAGGAACGTAGCAGTGGAAGGGGCTTCGATTTCCAATTTGAAATTGTCAACTTCCTTTGAAAGGAACAATAGTCTGTAGGTCATAATCTGTGTTTATAAAACAGCACAAAATTACGAAAATAAAATGACTTGGCAAAGGGTTTTGGGATATTTTTTTACGTGATTTTTCAGAGGGTGGGAAATGAAGGGAAAGGTTGTCCGAAAGTCAGGTTCGCCGATGAGCTATAAGGCGTTTGCCAGTAGGTCTATCTATCGTTAATGTATCGTTAATGTATCGTTAATCTATCGTTAATGTATCGTTAATCTATCGTTAATGTATCGTTAATCTATCGTTAATGTATCGTTAATCTATCGTTAATGTATCGTTAATCTATCGTTGGGGATAGGTATTAGCGCAATAATAGAGAGGGAGGTTTAGTACGAACAAGTGCCGCAGGAAGCGCCACCGACAAAAATGAGTTTTGGAGTTTGTTATTGGTTGATGAGGCGTTCGAACTTGTGGATAAGTTCAGCGAAGACAGGATTAGTGTCCATTATGTTTGAGACGTTGCGGCAGGAGTAGAGTACGGTGGTGTGGTCGCGTTTACCCATTATTGAACCTATAGAGGCGAGGGAAATGTCGGTTTTGGTGCGTGCAAGGTACATGGCGACTTGGCGCGCCTCGGAGATGTTGTGGCTGCGTGCTTTGGATATTATCGCCTCTGTGTCAATCTTATAATGGGAGCATACGACATCGTATATACGTTGCATTTTCGTCTCGTCAGTCTCTTCGGCGGTTGATACTACGGTGCCTATGACTTTTTGAGCGAGTTCAAGGTTGATGTTCTCGTTGACGAAAGTAGAGCGGGCTATGATAGATGTGAGAGAGCCTTCGAGGTCGCGGACATTTGAGCGTATATTCTTGGCGAGGAAATCGAGTACGTCGTCAGGAATCCTGAGGCCGTCTTGGTAAACCTTGTGTTCAAGGATTTTCTTGCGGAGCTCATATTCAGGACGTTCGATTTCGACGGTAAGCCCCATTTTGAAACGCGTGAGGAGACGCTCCTCCATTCCTTCGAGTTTGCCTGGTTCGCGGTCAGAACAGATGATAACCTGTTTGCCGATATGAATCAGATGGCTGAAGATATGGAAGAAGACATTCTGTATCTTGTCTTTGCCTATAAGTTCCTGGATGTCATCAATAATCAGGATGTCGATGCTCTGATAGAAATTGATGAAATCATTCATTTTGTTGTGTGGGATTGAGTCTGCGTATTGCATCCAGAAAGTGTGGGCTGAGACATAGAGGATGCGCTTCTTGGTGAAGCGTTGGCGTATCGCCAGACCAATAGCGGTGGCGAGGTGCGTCTTGCCCACGGCAGGTGCGCCATAGATGAAGAATGGGTTGAAGATAGAGTCGCCAGGGTGTTGCGAGATGTTGATGCCAGCGCAACGAGCAAGTTTGTTGCTTTCGCCCTCTATATAGTTGTTGAACGAGTATTTGAAATTGAGGTTAGAGTCGAAATCAGGGTTGTCGTTAGGTTTAGAGTTGTTTTGGTTAGGGATGATGATGTCGTTCTGTGGTTTGCTTTGAACGATTGACACCTTATAAAGGAGTTGGATGTTAGGACCGATGACGCGGTTGATTGAGGCGCGGATGATGTCGGCGAACCACTCCTCTATATATTCATAGAAAAATTGTGAAGGTACTTCGAGGATAAGTTCACGTCCGTTGAATGATACGGGTACTATCTTCCCAAACCAGGTGTTGAACTGGTCTTCGGTCACGTTATCGCGGATAATCGTGAGACAATTGTTCCAAAGTTGAGTACACTTATTCATTAAACGGGTGTTTTTCAAGGGGGACGAAATTGACAGGGATGTCCCTCAAATCGGTTGCAAAATTACGAATAAAAATTGATATGGAAAAATGGGTGAAAAATCTTGCAAGAAGAGTTTTGCGATATAACTATCTTATATTCAAAACATGAATAAATATAGGTGGCGAATAAATGCTTGAAAATAAAGAACGTCATTGTTATCAGATTAAAATTCAACGGGTTGCATTGTAGTTTACAACCCGTTGAATAGTGTCCGCCTTGTATATGGCATTGAAAATAAAGGTGGTCAAAAAATTTTCAATGACGATTCGTATTGTTTTTTTGTATCAATAACGGCAGCATGTCTAATGGTCATTTTTTGTCCTTCTTTTTACGAGGTCCGAAGAGGGAGAAATGGACGTAATCCTTAGGGTTCTGCTTAAGGTCTATGACGAGTGCGTTGACGCTGCGGACGGTGCTGTCGATGTCCATGTAGAGGGCATTGTCGTTGAGCAGTCTTCCTACAGTTCCCTCGTTTGAATTGATGCGTTCGGAGAGTTCCTTCACATTCTGGACGGTGGTGTCAAGGCCTGACATGATACGGACGAAGTCTGTCTGGGTAAGACGTGAGGAGATGTCCTGAATGTCGTCTGTTATGCTGTCGATATTAGCAACGATAGGAGGGAACTTGACATTCATCATATAATTAAGGCTGTATGAAGTCTTTTTGAGGTCAGCGGTTATTTTTTCGATATTTTTGAGGGAATTGGCGATTTCTGGTGAATTGACAATCCTGTTGACGGAATTGACAAGTGAATCGGCATGTTGGATGGTTGATTTTATATCAGGCAAGACTTCGGCGATTTTCCCGAAAAGCCCAACCTCGACATCAGAGGTGAGTGTGTCGCCGTCTTTATGGAATGATTTTGCGTCACTGAAGACTATATTTATGCCTTTGCCACCAAGAAGTCCGTCGTCAAAAAGGTAAGCGACTGTCCCTTTAGGCAAATTTATGTCGTCATTGATTGTTATTTCGACGGTGAAAGGTTGTTCGGTTGAGAAATCGTATGTTACGTTTTCGACGAGACCAACCTTGTAACCACGGATATAGACACCGTTGGAGACAACGAGACCGTCGAGGTTGTCGAACTTGAGGTAATAACTGTTGGTTGTTTTGAAAAGGTCGATACCTTTAAGGAAGTTAGCGCCGTAAATAAGGAGTGCGAGGGCAGCTATGGTTGACAGACCGATTTTGACCTCCTTGTTGAAAGATTTTTTTGCCATTGTGATTACTGGTTATTTGGTTGGATAGTGACGATAAAGGCGGTTTTGAAGACAGCCCGGACTTTCTTGAGCAGTTCACGGGCTTCTTCGATGGAATGACATTCGCCGACGGAATATTTGAAGTATTTCCCTGCTTTGAGGAATGTAACTTTGCCAAATTTCTCAGCACGGCGGTAATCCAATTCCGACTTGTCTATTTGTTTAGGCACGGCGAAACATTGTACCTTATATATTGTATCGCCCGTTGTAGTCTGTGAGACGGTTTTGTCGGTATCGTCCTGTGATTTCTTATTGTCAGTTTTGTTGTCAGCGTTTTTCTTGTTGTCACTGTTTTTCTTATCATTTTCCTTTTTCATATCTTCCGAAGACACGGTTTTCTTGTCGTACTCGTGCTTGAATTTTATGAAGGCTGCATAGATACAGTTAGTTAGGTTGGCTGTACCATCAGTTGAACCGAGGAACTTCTCCTCAGATGAGTTTGTAATAAAACCAAGTTCGACGAGAACGCTTGGCATCTTGACCTGGTGTAGTACCCAGAAGCCAGCTTGACGCACGCCACGGTCGGAACGCCCCTTGGCAGTGAACTCAGTCTGCACGTAGTCAGCCATTTGGATAGAAAGATCCATATAAGTGCTTTGCATCAACTCGAACATAATATATGAATCTGGGGAAGTTGGGTCGAAACCCTGATAGACCTCCTTGTTGTTTTCGAGGAGCATAACGGAATTCTCACGTTTGGCGACCTCGAAATTGGCTTTTGTCTTTGCAAGACCGAGTGTGAATGTCTCAGTACCGACGGCATTATGGCTTTCGGAAGCGTTAGTGTGTATTGATATGAAAAGGTCACCATTGGCACGGTTGGCTATCGCTGCACGGTCCTGGAGTGTGACGTATGTGTCATTGCTGCGTGTATAGACAACGTTGACGTCAGAAAAATTATCCTTAATTTTCTTGCCGAGAGCGAGGGCGACCTTAAGGTTGATGTTTTTTTCGAGAAAAGAATTGCCGATAGCACCTGGATCCTTACCGCCGTGGCCAGCGTCAATAACGACGGTCATATTCTTAGCTGCAATGGAAACACAAGATATACAGCATATTAATACAGCTGTAAGCAACGAGTGAAAACGAGTATGCATATAACGATACATTATTATCCAAATTCGATGCGAAGATAGTGAAAAACTTTTATATATGGAAGTAAAAAGCGATATTTTTTTTAACAAAATGAGTGCTTACAAAATTTGGAGGTTTGCGGAAAAAATGTTATCTTTGTGGGATTTTGGTGCGTTGGTGTCAGATATGTTTTCTGCATATATAACGCACTGAAAAACAGTATTCTGAGAATTACGTATAAAATATTTGCATTGTCACTTTGCATGGCGATGTCCCTTTCGGATGTCGTTGCACAGAGCTTGCGTACTGACAGCCTTGTGGCAGACAGTACGCTGAAGGTGTCGGGTGAGGTGTTGTCGGAGGT
The DNA here is from genome assembly GCA_024399545.1 of Paludibacteraceae bacterium. Lineage (GTDB taxonomy): Bacteria > Bacteroidota > Bacteroidia > Bacteroidales > Paludibacteraceae > Aphodosoma. The sequence continues at coordinate 7,167 of JAKSNS010000025.1, read as the reverse complement.
TGCGACGAAAGTTGATAGCATAAGCGTCAAGGAAGATGAGGACGAGAAGCCGTATCTTGAGGCTGAGGTTGAATACCAAGCGCAAGATTCTATAGTGCTTTTTGCTGACGGTACAGGCTATATGTACAACCAAGGCAAGGTGATTTACAAATTGAACAGGCCTATTGAGTTGAATGCGAAATATATCAAATTCAAGATGGATAGTTCGTTGGTACATGCCGTTGGTGGTGTTGATTCGTTGGGCAACCCCGACGGAGAGCCGGTTTTCAAAGAGGGGAATGACGAATACAAGTCTAAATACATGAGCTACAATTTCAACTCAAGACGAGGGTACGTGAAGGGGATTGTCACACAGCAGGACGAGAGTTTCATAGTCGCTGACCAGACTAAAATGATGGAAGACAACACCGTGTTTATGCAAGGGGGAAGGTTGACGACGTGCGACGAGCATGACCATCCACATTTCTATATGCAGCTGACTAAAGCCAAGATGGAACCAAATTCGTTCATGGCGGCAGGACCAGCCTATTTTGTCTTGGGCGATGTGCCGTTACCTTTAGCCATACCGTTCGGTTTCTTCCCGTTCACCAACAAAAACTCGTCTGGTATAATAATGCCTACCTTCGGTGAGGAGTTCGACAGGGGATTGTTCCTGAAGAACGGTGGTTTCTATTGGGCTATAAACGATTACATAGATATGGAGGTGTTGGGTGAGTTATATACAAAAGGCACTTGGGCTCTTACCCTAAACTCACGGTACGTTAAGCGATATAAATTCAAAGGCAACATTTCCATATCCTATAGGGAGGACGTGACTGGTGTTAAGGGATTGCCTGATTACACGAAAGCCAAGAATTTCAAGATGAGTTGGCGACACCAGCAAGATGCGAAGGCCTCGCAGTTCTCAAGTTTCTCGGCGAGTGTCGATTTTACGACGTCAGGTTACAACAAATCGAACGTTAACAACTACTACAACCCTATAGAGCAGTCTAAGAACATCACAAGTTCGTCAGTCAACTATACACAACGATTCCCTGAAAGCAAATGGAGTCTCTCTGTCAATGGGCAGTTAAGCCAAAGGACGCAGGATTCCTCGATTTCGGTGACTCTACCTTCGTTGACGGTCAATCTTTCGCAAACATACCCTTTCAAAAGGAAAAAACCTGTAGGCAAAGAGAAGTGGTATGAGAAAATCTACCTGAATTACACGATGACGCTGAATAATAGGATAGATTGCAAAGAGGACGTGTTCCTCACTTCCAATTTGCTGAAAGACTGGAGGAACGGTGTAAAGCACACTTTCAATATCGGTGCGGCATACACATTTTTCAAGTACTTGAATTTCAACGTCGGTGCAGGTGGCAACTGGAAATGGTGTTTCTCGAAGATTGACAGGGAGTGGGACACAGCAGCACAGCAGGAAGTTCAAGACACGACTTACGGGTTCTACAATGTTTATGACATGAACGTAAATGCGTCTCTGTCAACCAAATTGTACGGATTTTACACCCCTATACGTAAATGGTTCGGCGATAAGGTTGATAGGATACGCCATTTGTTTACGCCAAGTGTCAGGTTCAGCTATTCTCCTGACCTGTCGGATGAGAAGTTCGGAATGTACAAGACATACGAGAAATTGGTGTATGACAGGATGTCTCAACAGCCATTCACGAGGGAAACCGTCAAATACTCTCCATACCAAAATAACATTTTCGGTGTGCCTGGCCAAGGTATGACCTCTAACATATCTTTCGTTTTGGACAACAACGTGGAGATGAAAATCAAAGATAAGAACGATAGTACAGGACAGACGTATAAAAAAGTGTCAATCATTGACCTTTTCTCATTAGGTTGGGGATATAATTTTGCGGCGGATTCTCTTAGGTGGAATAACCTGACGGCAAAGTTGAGGCTGAAGATTACAAAAGGTTTCACGGTTAACCTTAGCACGGCTTTCGACCCTTACCAGTGGGTTTATAATGACAAAGGTGCTATAGTACATTGCAACGAACTCCACTGGGATCATGGCGAACCCATGCATTTCACGGGATTTGGTACTACGTTCTCATATACTTTCAACAATGACACGTTTAGGAAAGACAAGAAGGGCGAAGAGCCTGACCCAAATTCCGGTGACGTGGAGATTGACCCTACGACAGGAAAGCCTGTTGACCCTAATGTGGAAATCGACCCATCCACTGGACGTCCGAAATATAAGTTCGACCAAGACGAGAAGAAGAAGAAACTTAATGCTGACGCTGACGGTTACGACAAGCCAGAGGTGGATTGGTCGTTGTCCGTTTCTTATACTTTCAATTACAAGGAGCAGAGGTCTAAGGATTATTATGATGAGAAGAACCATGTCTATAAACTCCGTTACACACACTCTATGAGTATCAATGGAAGTGTAAGGCCAACGCCAAAATGGAATGTGGCGATGAATGCTTATTTTGACCTTACCGAAAAGAAAGTTACGTCGTTCACCCTGACCGTTGACCGTGATTTGCATTGCTGGAGGATGTCAGCGTCCATATCCCCTGTCGGGCTTTACAAGTCATTCCTTGTGTCGATTGGTATAAGTGCGAACATACTCAAGGATGTTAAGTACGAGAAACGTTCGGATAGTTCAAGCAATGCGTCATGGTTGGATAAAAAATGATAATCAGCCTTTATTAAAAAAACATTAATACGATATACAATGAAAATCAGCCAAAACAAATTAGTAATCCTGCAATATAAATTGCAGATTAAGAATGAGAAAAACGAACTTGAGGTTTGGGAAGAGACCACGCCAAATCAGCCGTTGCAGTATCTGCATGGTTTGGGTATGATGTTGCCTAAGTTCGAGGAGAATCTTGAAGGTTTGTCCGAAGGTGACAAATTCAAGTTTATGATAGGCGTTGATGATGCTTACGGACAGCATGAAGAGGAAAACATTATACAACTTCCTAAGAAAATGTTCACAGTCGATGGCAAATTCGACGAGGATAATATCGTGGCTGGCGAGATTGTGCCGTTGCAGGATAACGAGGGCAATAGGTTCAATGCTGAGATTGTCTCGGTGCAGAAAGATACTGTCACCGTTGACCTTAACCACCCTTTGGCTGGCGATGATCTTTATTTCACGGGACATATCGTATCTGTGACTCAGCCTACAGATGAGGAGTTGCAAGAGATGATGCACCCTAAACATCACTGCTGCGGCGACTGCGGTTCTGAGGGCGGATGTCACGAAGGCGGTTGCAGTGGCTGTAACGGTTGTCATTGATTTTGAATACTATAGGCGACAGATTGCGACTGACAACCTTTGGCGAGTCCCATGGGGTGGCTATTGGTGGCGTGTTGGACGGCTTCCCGTCAAGGTTCAAGATTGATTTTGAACGTGTGTCGGAGGAATTAAGTGCCAGAGCTCCGCAGATGGAAGGGGAGACTATGCGCAGGGAAGATGATGAAGTTGAATGGTTGTCTGGGATTATGGACGGTGTGACGCTTGGCACGCCGATAGCGTTTGTTGTCCGTAACAAGAAACATGAGCCAGGGGATTACAAAGAGTTGGAGCATGTCTATAGACCTTCGCATGCTGATTTGTCATACCAACAGAGGTATGGCATAAGGGATTATAGGGGAGGCGGCAGGGCTTCCGGCCGTGAAACCGTGGCGAGGGTCATTGCTGGTGCACTTGCTTTACAATGGCTTGAAACGCAGGGGGTCTCGATAAAGGTAGATATTGTTGAGGCTGGTGAGGTGTCGCACGGTGACTCTATCGGGGGAAAGGTGCGTTGTTTGGTTAATGGTGTGAAAGCAGGCATTGGTAACCCGGTTTTTGGAAAAATACATGCTGAACTTGCCTCTGCTGTGTTGTCTATTCCTGCCTGCCATGGTTTTGAATACGGAAGTGGCTTGTCTCTGCCGGGAAGTGAGTATAACGATCAGATGAGAATGGAAAACGGTAGGATTAAGTACTTGAGCAATAATTCAGGAGGTGTTTTGGGCGGAATAACGACTGGTGAGGATATCTATTTTACGGCTGTTTTCAAACCAACGCCTTCAATACAGATTCCGCAGCAGACAATAAACGACAAAGGCGAAAATGTAACGATAACTATTAAGGGTCGCCATGACAGGAGCGTAGTGCGTAGGGCTTCGGTGGTTGTACGGTCAATGGTGGCTCTGACAATAATGAATTATTATTTATGAACGAACCCTTGACAAATGATTGGGCGGTTATAAAGAACCCTACATCTGGATTTCGCTCAATGAAAAAAGATTTGCTGGCTACGAACGAGAATATGCGGAAGGCGGGTATCGGCTTTTCGGTTAATGAGACAAGGTTCGCTGGCCATGCTATAGAGTTGACCAAGGAACTTTTGGGAAAAGGTTACAGGCGGCTGATTGTGGTTGGGGGTGACGGTACGCTGAACGAGGTCGTCAATGGGATAATGACGTCGCCGACTTGCGAGTCTTCAAGTGTTACCTTGGCTTTGCTGCCTCACGGCACTGGCAATGATTGGGGAAGGTATTGGGGAATGAGGCGTGGCAAGACGGATTTGGTGAAAATCATTCAAGAAGGTAAATGTGTTAAGGTTGATGTAGGGCGTTTATCGTTTGAAGGCGAGTGGGGTAAACGTTCAAGGTATTTCATAAACGGTTTGGGGTTCGGTCTTGATGCGAAAGTTTGCTTTTTCACTAACAAACTGAAGGATATTTTTGGTGGTCACCATTGGTTATATACTCTTGCCTTGGTTTTGTCTATTTTCACGCACAAGATTAGGAAATGTACGATTTCAGACTGCAAGGGTAAGGAGATGGAACTTCCACTGTTCTCAGCCTCTGTGGGTAATTCTTGCTATTCGGGCGGTGGGTTGAAGCAGACTGACGGTGACCCAACCGACGGTTTGATGTTTGCCACAGTCATCAAGCGTCTTACGTTCGTCAATATCTTCCGTGGACTTTCTGCGCTTTTTGCACATAGGCTTTGGGAAGCGTCGTTCAGCGAGGCGTTCATAACAGACAAATTGAAGATAAGGACGACAAGGTCGTTGCTGTTTGAGTTGGATGGAGTGATGGTTGATGCAAGGGAAGAGACACGGCAGACTGGGAAGGAGATTACTGAATACGAAATAGAGATGCTGCCGGCTAAGATAAATATGTTGGTGCCGTGAGTATGAAACGCTCCCTTATAATATTTATAATGTGTATGACGGTATTTACCACCATGGGGCAATGTGTCAACAGGTGGAAAATCGGGGTAGGGGAACTTGTGACTACCGACCAAGTGTTGTCTGACCAAAAATACAAAGGTGTTTCCATCTCGTTGTCCGCACTGCATATTGGTAATTACAAGAAGGCGGACAAGCACATTTTCTGGAGTTTTACGGATAAGTTCAGGTATTCGTCTATGCTTAATGCGTCTAAGACGGCGAGACTGCACTATGTGTCGTTGGGTTTGGATTTTGGTACTCATTATCTTTTCGATTTGCCTAAAGGTTTCAAATTGTCTGTCGGTGGTTTGGCTGATGTTTACGGTGCTGTCAGGTATGTGCCAAGGAATGTGAACAATATTGCCTCGGCAGATGTACAACTTGGTTTGAGGGCTATAGTAACCGCACATTATTTATATAGGTTTCATGAAGGTTTTGCGATAGGGTGTCATTATGGGGTTTCCTCGCCACTGATTGGCTGTTTTTTCTCACCTGAGTATGGGGAATCTTATTATGAGATATGGAAAAATATGTCTGGCTCGTTGGCAAGGGATGTACGTTTCAGTTCGTTCCATAATAGGCAAGGGGTCAGGGGTGAACTGGATTTGGATTTTGTTTTTAACCATGGGGTGCTGACCGTGGGCTTTAGTCATGAGAATGAGTGGTGGCACGCCGCTGGCAACGCTTTTTCAATTGCCGACATCAAAGGAACTCTGGGTTTTGCTTTGAGGCTGGTGTCAATTAGGCCATATTAATATGAGAAGGTTTTGTTATATATTGCTACCGTTGTTGCTGTTGGTTGGGTGTGACAAACAGGACGTGATGGAGCCAAATTACAATGCGCAGGATAATCTTGAAGCTCTGTGGAAGATTATGGACGAGAGGTATTGCTTTTTTGAGGAGAAGAACCTGAATTGGGATAGCATATATTACGAGTATAAGAGAAGGTTGAAAGGTGTACGTACTGTTTTTGGGTTGTTCGACTTGATGGACAGGATGTTGGGTGAACTTGAGGATGGGCATGTCAATCTTTACACGCCGTTTGCTGTGAGTTCTTGTTCTTCTTGGTATGATGATTACCCAAAGGATTTCTCATTTGACCTTATTAAGGAGCATTATTTGCATAGGAACTATCGGACTATCAATGGTTTGTATTACGATACTATTGACGATGTCGGCTATATGTATGTCAGCAGTTTTTCCGTGGGGATAGCCTCTGCGACTATGCAATATGTAGATTATTTTTTTCGCAACAGTAAGGGCGTTATTATTGATGTGAGGAATAATGGCGGAGGCGAACTGACTGCCTCTGAGTCGCTTGCGGCGTGTATGTTTAAGGAGAAGAGGCATGTGGGGTATATTCGGCACAAGACTGGCAAGGGGCATAATGACTTTTCTGAGCCAAAGAGGATTTTCATTGACCCTGCCGTTAGGCTTATTGATTGGAGTGACAGGAGGGTGGTGGTTCTTACCAACAGGAGGACGTACTCGTCCGCTAACGATTTTGTCAATATTATCTCTTATGCCGATAATGTTACTGTCATTGGTGGCAAGACTGGTGGTGGTGGTGGCATGCCTCTTTCACGTGATTTGCCTATTGGATGGATGGTCAGGTTTTCTGCCGTACCTTCTTTCAATGCCGATATGGAATCTATAGACGGTGGCATAGATCCTGACGAGTTTGTCCATATTAATGAGGAAGATTACGCCGCTGGAGTTGACCCAATATTGGAAAAGGCGTTGAGAATTATTAGGAATATAGAATAAGATAATATTATTCGCAATCATATAGCTATTGCAAATCAGATGAATAGATAATTTTTTGAAAAAAGTGGAAAAACCTTTGGTGGAATGAAAAAAAATGCCTACCTTTGCAGTCGCAAATGAGAGGGGTAGGGAAACCCAATCATAAATCGGGCGTTTAGCTCAGCTGGTTTAGAGCATCTGCCTTACAAGCAGAGGGTCG
>JAKSNS010000024.1 GCA_024399545.1 Paludibacteraceae bacterium | reverse complement strand
TACATATATGAGCCTCTATCCGTCTATGGGTAAAGTGGAACACTGGTCTTACCTCGAGATTACCTTTGGTAACGCGAAAGGCTCTTTCCACAACCCAAAGGCCATAATTCCCGAAGTCAGGAAAAAAGTTCGGAAAAGCTTTCTCTATCTCAGAAAAAATCCTTATCTTTGCACCTGATTTGGTCGATAGATGCCATCATTCACAAAAAGGTGTCATATCGTTAAAAGGGAATCAGGTGAGAATCCTGAACAGTCCCGCTGCTGTATGCTCATAACATGCTGCACTTCAAATTCATAACATTGTCACTGTATATCGACATAGATATGTGGGAAGGCAATAAACAGAGGTGGAGCGAGCGAAGTCAGAAGACCTGCCAAGTCGTTTGTTTTTTCACGCTTTCGAGGAAAGAGCTGATAAAAATGCGACTCACACGGATGTCCTGTCTGACTTATCCTGCCTTTTTAATGTTGCGGCACGGCATCTCTCATTTTGCAAAGTCTCCTTTTTCATTAACTGTTTCCAGCAGAAAGCTATTATCAACACATTAATAGTTTTATGCTATGTTCAAAAAATCAATTGTTTCTTTGCTCGTTCTCGCAATGAGCATCTGCGCTTCTGCGCAATCAAACAACGAGGCTTACGGCCATCGTATCAAACCATCTGACAACAAGACGGTTAAATCAATCAACGAGGTAGGTTCATTCCCTCAGACGGACATCCAGTACTGGGTGGGCAAAGGCACGAACAAGGTGGTCGTGGTGATGCAGTGGGATGAATATACTGACGAGAGCCAGCGCATCGCACTTGCCTGGGGTGTGAAGTTTAGTGGCACTGTCAAGGCACTCGACCTTCTGGACAGTATCGCCACCTATGACTCGCGATTCTCCTACTCGTTTGGTGCTGGTATGCTGACAAATATGGAGTATCACGATGCTGATCTCGACCTTGTGCCATATCAGAACTGGCTCTGCTACAAGGTCAATGGCGAATGGGCTATGGGCTATGCTGACCAGGATATGACGGATGGCGACTTTATGGAGATAAGTGACGGCTGCAACTGGAACCTTACCACAGCAGTTGCCGTTAGCAATCCTAATCCTGAGCGCGATGATGTAGAGAATGATTTCTACGAGAGAGTATGCCAAGGCGATGATTATATGGGCTATGGCTTTACGGTGAGAAACGTTATGACAGACACAGTAGTATCTGACACAGTGAATATTACTGTTCTCAAAGACTCAATAACAAATGTGCATATCAGCGTGATAATGCCTGTCTTTGGCGAGGATAGCGCACGAATCAATGCCGGTGAGACATATCATTGGGGTGGACGAGATTTGACCGTTTCAGGCGATTATACCGACACGCTGCCAAGTGCCGAGGGCTGTGACTCTATTGTCACATTGCACCTTACGGTTGACCAGTCTTCAGCATTGGATATGAATTCAGATTGCGACTTCCGTATTGCCGTAAACCCAGTGAAAGCGGGAAATGAGATTATGGTCTATACTCCTGAGAATGTGACGGTAGAAGTTATTGCTGCAAGCGGTAACCGTGTTTATATGCTCGAAGTGAACGAAGGTGAGAGCCAATTGCCAGGGATTGGAACTAAGGGGGTATATTTCATAAAACTCACTGACCGTCGAGGAGGTGTGAGAACAGAGAAGGTGGTGGTTGAATAAACCTCTTTTATCATAATACAATCCCAGACATATAAAACTATGTCTGGGATTTTTACAAAATGTCAATTATTTTGGCTCTATAACGTTTTGTATTGGTGATGAGAGGGAAAAAGCTCTATGATAGAGAATTGATGACCAGTGACCGAATATCAGACGTTTTTGAGTTGGTTTGGGAAAGTCTGAAAATGGTGCTTTTGTGATATTTTCGGTGTTTCAGATATAATTGTTAACAAAATTGGTCGTTACGGAAAATTTCCCGAAGTCAGGAAAATGAAGGCCGTATCTGCCGAAACGTACGACGGCACCTAATACCATAGGAATGTCGAACCAACCCATACGCTTGAAATCCTGAGAGGTTGTGGTTTTTTTCTCACCGTTGTTTTTCACGATATGTTTACCACTGACGAAATCGGTGTACTGGTAGTTATCGCTGCTAATCCTGAGATTGTGCATTGTTGACACGACAAAATTCAACGAAGGACCGCCATAGACGGTGAAGCAACTCGTACCATCGAATGTTATGGAGTAACCGAATTTGAGAGGGACGATGATGTTATGGTTGAAATGCTGAATGTCGCCGTAACCGGGCAAAAAGTATTTGTTGAGGTCAAGGTTTTTGTTAATCCTTGCCGTGAACTGATACTGGGCACCTGTGACAAGCACCACGCCTTTATAGAGGTTCTGCTGAAAGTAGAAACCCACGTTGAAGCCGTGTGCGAGATTATCAGCCTTGCCATCCCAGACAGCCTTCAGGTCATCAACGCTGGTGTGAACATCCTGATAAACAGTAATTGACGGTGAAACCTGTATAACTCACACCTTGGCCGTCAGAGGCGGCAAGTGTGGAAAAGAATAGTGAAGCGACCAGTAAAAGTGTAAGATGTCTTTTCATGATTATAGTTTATAAAACAACATAGACAGGGCTTTCGCCCTGTCCTGCTTTTAGTTGCACATAATGTGCAGAAATGATTAGTTTCAGAATACGAAGAGGACACCAAGAGAAGCCTGATGCGAATGCCATTGGGCATAATCAATGTCCTCGAATTTGCCTTTGTAACGGTCAATCAAGCCATATTCATACTCTAACTTGATGCCAAAGAATTTACGCCTGAAGGTTAAGCCAAAACCGATTGGGACATCAAACATCTTGAGATACTTGTGTTCAGACGACGTCTCTCTTATTTTTTGGCCATCTCTATTGGTCCTATATTTTCCGTTAACCCAATCATATTTCTTGTAAGTACCATCTCTATATTTAAATTTTTCAGTGGTTACGAAGTTGAAGTCGAGTGACGGACCTGCATAGACAGAGAAAAACCAGTTGTGTGGCAATGGTGTAGAGAAACCGATTTTTATAGGAATTACAAAAGCATTGTTAATCAGATTCATATCCTTTGCTTCTTCTTCCATGTGTACAAACGGATTCTCGGAAGATTCACCTACACCAGAGAACTGGTATTTGAAACCAGAAACAAGGACCAAACGTTTGTAGAGTTGCTGTTGCATATAGAAGCCGATGTCAAAGCCTCCCATTGGAAGAACTTCAACATCATCATCAGTCAAACTGAAACCACAGCCATTGTCGATGAAGCTCAGACCAAGATCAATGGAAACACCATAGTAAGAGTAATCTTTGTCTCTCGAGAAACAATATTCAAAAGACAAAAAGACCACGACAACCAGCAAAAGTACTCTTTTCATAATTTAGGGTGGTTCTATTAATTATGTTTTTCTAGGTTAAAAGGCGGATGGTTCATAATTGGACGCTTTTGAATTTATTTTTGCATCTTGCTGCTTGTCAGTCGGTCACAATGCCCGCATTGCTCCCTCCCTCCGCACAGCAATCTGCTAAAAATAAACTTCAAAATCGTCTCAACCTAATTAATAGAACCACCCTTTATGGAATTTCAAACTAATCAAAAGGTATAGAAGAAACCGATGGAGAATTGGTCAGTCTTGAACTTAAGATCTTCATCATCATCATCATTATCTTTAAGACGATTAATCATACCCCACTCATACTCAAACTTCATACCGAAGTTCTTGTATTTTACGATTGTGCCAATGCCCAACGGAATGTCAAAGCAATTCAGTTGTTTGTAGTCATCATCAGTCTCTCTGTCGCTGTGACCTTTGATGTCGGATTTACATACTCCGTTAATCAAGTCAAACTGTAGATAGTCACCATCGTCATTTTTCAACTTTTCAATATAGGCAACATTAAAATCAAGCGAAGGACCTCCAAAAACGGTGAATGACCAATTGCCTGCAAAAGGGGTTGAAAAACCGAATTTGACAGGAACCCTGAGATTGTGGCTCATCGAATATAAATCCACTTCACTTAATGATTCGTGATAAAAATCCATTTTATTCATTGTAAACTGGTACTGAAGACCTGACACTAAGACGAGACCTTTGTACAACTGCTGTTGGAACATAAAACCAGCGTTGAAACCATTCAACATCTGATAATCACCCATTTCAGGTTTAGTTGTAAGTTGTTTCTGCTGAGAATAGGCATAATTCAGCGTCACACCATAGTAACTGTACTGATCTCCCAAAGCCAAAGCATGGCTTGAAAACAAAACGGCTGCAATAGCCAATAAAATACTTTTTTTCATAATAATATTGTATTAAAAAATGATTTATAACGACAAAAAAAATCCTGCTCTTTGTTCCATAGAAATGACGGTGCAAAGTTACAAAAAATTCACACATCAAACAAGGGAAAAAGTAAATATTTTTCAACACATCAAAAGGACGCTAACTTTTCACAACCACGATGTCGTCTAACCGAGTTGAGTATCGGGGGGCTTAGGTTGCAGGTTTTGTAGTTTTCGTTGTCCGGTGACTGGGAGACAAATCGGACAAATTCCTTTCCAAAACGAGCATTCAGGCTGTCTATGGCATTTTGGAGACGCTCATCTTTTGCCCTGTCGCGGACATCAAAAAGGTCTGCCTGCACTGCGTTTTCGTCCATAAGCTGCGTCATAATGACACCGCCACGCTTGTAAGGCACACCGCCCATGAACTGACGACGGAAAGCCATGAGCATATATCCGAGAAGTTCCTGAAGATTGCTTGTAGGGACGGGCGGAGTGACAACGCCGGACAGATAATTGGCACCACCCTCGGCAAAACGCGACGTGCCGACAAAAACAACAAACTGTGCGCATACAGAGTGCTGTGCACGCAGTTTACGGCAGCAAGACGCCATGAAATTGCAAAGTTCGCCCTCAAGCTTTGTCCTGTCTGAAATTGCGGAGGAGAAGGTGCGAGAGACCGTCATTGACTTCTTTTCAGGAAGCTCGGAGAATGCGATGACATCATAGCCGCAAAGTTCAAGCCATGTCTGCACACCGGGTTTAGAGAACATATTGCTAACCCACGTCTCGCTTTTGGCGGCAAAGTCGCCGGCGGTGCGCACACCCTCAAAGGCAAGACGGCGGAAATTGCGTCGGCCGATACCCCAGACATCCTCAATAGGAAAACAGGCAAGAGCCTTCAGGCGCTGCTCCCGACTTCGGGAATGCGTCACCCAAAATACTTTTTCAGGTTGAACAGGGGCTTGAGTTTGCGCTGCTCGCTGGTCAGGAACAGCGTCTGTGTCTGCTTTTGCCTGTTATGTGGCAACCGAATCGTGACTGTCGGTATCGTTTTGGCGATTTCCAATGCCTTGTCCACGCTCAAAGGGAAGTTCATCAGCTTCATGATGCGCTCAAGTTCCTTATAGACCTTGTATGAGATGAAACATATACATATATGAGCCTCTATCCGTCTATGGGTAAAGTGGAACACTGGTCTTACCTCAAGATTACCTTTGGTAACGCGAAAGGCTCTTTCCACAACCCAAAGGCCACGATACTGTGACACTACATCTTTTGCATCAAGCGTCGTATTCGTGATATAACCCTTCCAGCCATCCCATCTTGCGTCATCGGCCACCTTTCCCTCGTTGATGGAGATTCCAACGTCCTTTGTTATTTCGAGGAACTTGTTGTATCCCCTCCTGTTCAGACTTTCTTTCTTTATCGTTCCTGACCCGAAGGCTTTCCTTAGTCTGTCAACGCCCCTCCTCCTGTTGTCTGCGTCTTTCTTCGCCCTTTCTTCGGAATATGTGATGACAAGTCTCTCGTTGACTGCCTGTGTTGTCCCGGCACCATTACAATCAATGTGGGATATGTCATAAGGTTTGCCGCATTCGTAGTAAACTTCCTCTTTCTTCTCTTGTGAAAGTGTCTTCCCGAAATCCAGGACTTGCTGTCCTCCGTACGTGTTTATCCACTCGTGAGCATCCTCACAAAGCACGTCAGCCTCGACTTCAGAGGAAACAACTCCAAAGTTCTTTACTTCCTTGAAGCTTCCCTTGCTCTTATCAACGACAACAACACTGATTGTCCCTGTCCTATTCTTTTTCTTGCGTACAAACATAGGTGCAAAGGTACGAAAAAAGTCTGAGTCACCCAAATCACCCAAAATATTTTTTCAACCATCTGATAATCAAATGTGTTTGTTGACAAAATTGACCATCACAGAAAAATTCCCGAAGTCAGGATGATTTGTTAGCGATTTGGGATTGGGTGGGATAGAATGCAAAAATGCGTTTTTTTTAAGAAACACGAAATGATGTAAAGTAGGGGGAATAGAGAAGAACAAAACCAATCTCGTTGTTCCAGTCAACGGAAAATGGGTCAAGACGAAATTTCTTAAAGTAGTCTAACACCTTATGGGTAATGCCTTGTTACCCAGGGTTTACACCCTGGGCTGATTTATGTCGCGCCTACAGCGCTTTGAGTTTGCATACAAAGTTATCACACGAAACGTTATAGAGCCTTATTATTTCATTATAACTTAACAACAGGGTGAAACCTTCAATATATTTTGCACTAGTTTTCGGACAGTCTGGAGGAGGGAATGACTATAGGTGAGTTCTATAAATTCACCGTTATGTTAGAAATATAAAGATAAGTGGCAAATAAACTTTTTGGTGTTTTTGAAGTTTCTCTTGGCATCTTGCTGATTGTCAGTCGGTCACATAGCCCGCTATGCTCCCTCCTTCCGCACAGCAATCTGCTCAAAACAAACTCCAAAAACACTCAAAATGAATTTATAAAACTCACCTATAAATTACTGCACGACTACCCTTGCGGCGGTCATGTTGCTTATGCGGATTACATATACGCCGGCAACATTGACGTTGATACGCTCAATGTCTGCGGCATTCTCGATAGCCTTCACGAGACGGCCGTTCGTATCGTAAACAGCCACTGTGTGGTCGGCTGCGCCGGTGACGACGATTTCGTTGTTCTCAGCGTATGCCGCATAGCTGTCAGCCTCAGTGTAGTCAATAGCTTCTTGCTGGTCGATGGCAAAGTTGGCAGTCACTGTGAAATCCATATCAACAATGAATGTCAGAGGGTTGTCGGTCGAGCCGTTGTCCCAGTTGACGAAATGATGGTGGGCTGTCGGAATGGCAGTCAGGGAGACCTCGGCGCCTATTAAATATTCGCCTGCGCCTGTGACGCTGCCCATCGTCTCGTCATTCACGTCTGCGGAGATAATGCCAGTGGTACGTGTTTCTATCTTCACATAGCGTTCGCATGCAAGACTGCTCGCAAGGTCAGAACCTGTATTAGGAATAACTGTCGTAGGAGGGTTGCGGTTATCAGCCTTTACACGGAGGGTTGTAGATACGAAGATGTCAGAGCCGCTACTCTGATATCCGCCACCGATGCCAGAAGTACCATATGCACCAGACGCAGAGACTGAGCCGCCATTGATGGTGATATCTGAGCCGATAGCAAACCTTCCGCCACCGATGCCGGCAGCTTTGTCTCCACCATTCGCAGTAACCGTGCCGCCATTGATGGTGATGTCTGAGCCCCTACCATGATCTCCGCCACCGATGCCGGCAGCTTCGTCTCCACCATTCGCAGTGACTGTGCCGCCATTGATGGTGATGTCTGAGCAGTCACAACTATATCCGCCACCGATACCTGCACCACGATTACCATTTGCGGTGACTGAGCCGCCATTGATGGTGATGTTTGAGCAGACAGCATAAAATCCGCCGCTACCGATACCAGCAGCATATTCTCCACCAGTCGCAGTAACTGTACCGCCATTGATGGTGATGTCTGATCCGTCACCTCCTGATCCGCCACCGATGCCGGCACCTTGGTATCCACCAGTCGCAGTGACTGAGCCGCCATTGATGGTGATATGTGAGCCGATACCTTCTTTTTCTCCGCCACCGATGCCAGCAGCATTCATTGCACCTGTTGCAATAAGCTTACCCATTTGGGCAATGTCAGTGGATTGAGCGTAAATGGTGAGGAAGCCACCATTGCCTGATACCATAATACCAGCATTTGGATATCCTCCCGATGCTGTGAGTTTTGCGCCATCGGCGAGGATGAGGTTAACTGCACCTGTGCAGGTGAGGGTTCCCGTCTGCACATTTGTGCCTGTGACTACGTACCAGCCTGCGTTGAGAGTTGTTGTGGTGTCCTCGACCACAGTAGCAACAGCCGAACCTGTAGTCCACGAGGCAATACCGCTGGCAGGATTGCCTGGAGTGTTGTACACAGGATAACGGTAAGTGACCGTCTGTGTTGTGGCCCACAGCCCTATACTCAGGACGAGAACCACGAAAAGCAATAGGAATTTTTTCATAATTGATTTGTTATTAAGTTTGTTATATTATTATGTATCAGGTGTTAACAAAGTGAGGGAAGAACTGCAAAACCGCACACGAAGGTACAATAAATTTCTCATTCAGGCAAAGGATTTTCCTTGTTTTTTTGGGGGATTTTTTATAAGTGGGAAAAAGGCTGATTTTCAAGGGAATGAGGGGAAAATATTTTTTGTAGAGGAATAGAGAGAAATAAAGAGAATGGAAGAGTTGCTCAACATTATATAAAAAAAGCCCGCTCCTCGGGGAAGAGCGGGCTTTTTATTATGACGTTAGATTGATTATTTCACGACTACCCTTGCGGCGGTCATGTTGCTTACGCGGATTACATATACGCCGGCAACATTGACGTTGATACGCTCAATGTCTGCGGCATTCTCGATAGCCTTCACGAGACGGCCGTTCATGTCGTAAACAGCCACTGTGTGGTCGGCTGCGCCTGTGACGACGATTTCGTTGTACCCGGCGTATGCCACATAGCTGTCAGCCTCGGTGTCGTCAACCGATGAGCGGAGGATGAAGTTTGCAGTGACGGTGGTGTCGCTTGTAAGCGTGATGTTGAGAGGGTTGGCGGTCTCGCCGTTGCTCCAGCCTGTGAACTCGGCGTGGGCGACAGGGATGGCAGTCAGGGTGACAGTCGTTCCATAGTCGTATGTGCCTGCGCCAGTGACTGAACCGAGGGCAGTGTCATTGACAGCAGTAGTCACCTCGTGCTGGTCGATGGCAAAGTTGGCAGTCACTGTGGAATCCATGTCAACAATGAATGTGAGAGGGTTGTCGGTCGAGCCGTTGTCCCAGTTGACGAAATGATGGTGGGCTGTCGGAATGGCAGTTAGGGAAACCTGGTCGCCTATTAAATATTCGCCTGCGCCAGTGACGCTGCCCATCGTCTCGTCGTTCACGTTTGCGGAGACGATAGCGGGGGTAGGTGTTTTTATCGTCACATAGCATCGGTCTGACAGACTGCCTGCGAGGTCAGAGCCGGTATTTGTAATAACAGTCGTAGGAGGGTTGTTGCCGTCTGCCCTAACGAGGAGGGTTGTTGCCACGGTGATGTTTGAGCCGCCACCTCCATTTCCTCCACCGATGCCGTCCCCTAAGGCTCCACCATTCGCAGTGACAGAGCCGCCATTGATGGAGATGTTTGAGCCGCTACCTCCATTTCCTCCACCGATGCCAGCACCACAGTTTCCACCATTCGCAGTGACAGAGCCGCCATTGATGGTGATATTTGAGCCGCCACCTCCATTTCCTCCACCGATGCCGGCACCATAAGCTTTACTGGTCGCAGTTACTGAGCCGCCATTGATGATGATGTCTGAGCCGTTACCATTTTGTCCGCCGCCGATGCCTGCAGAATAATCTTCACCATACGCAGTGACTGTGCCGCCATTGATAATGATGTTTGAGCCGTTACCAAACTCTCCGCCACCAATGCCAGCGGCCAATAGTCCACCATTCGCAATGACTGTACCGCCGTTGATGGTTATGTTTGAACCTATAGCACCGTATCCTCCACCGATGCCTGCACCATAAAATGAACCATTCGCATTAAGTGTACCCATTTGGGTTATGCCAGTGGATTGAGCGTAGATGGTGAGGGAGTTGCCATTACCGGATACAGTGATACCGGCATTATAACCCCCTCCTATTACGGTGAGTGTTGCACCGTCGGCAAGGATGAGGTTAACTGCGCCGGTGCAGGTGAGGGTATTTGTTTGCACGTCGGTGCCTGTGACTACGTACCAGCCTGCGTTGAGGGTTGTTGTGGCATCCTCGACCACAGTAGCAACAGCCGAATCTGTAGTCCACGAGGCAATACCGCTGGCAGGGTCGCCTGGAGTGTTGTACACAGGATAACGATAAGTGACCGTCTGTGTTGTAGCCCACAGCCCTATATTCAAGACGAGAACCACGAAAAGCAATAGGAATTTTTTCATAAAATGATTCGTTGTTAAGTTTATTATCTTGGGGAATGAGGATAAAACAGTATTTATTCCTCGGAGAAGTTCACAAGGACGTTGCGGTAGATGTTGAATATCTTTGATTTGGAGACAAAGCCTTTGTAGGCACCTTTCTCGTCAACGACCGGGAGATTCCACGCTCCAGTACTCTCGAACATATCCATAACCTTGTCCATAGGCATATTCTCAATGATTTTGCCAGGAGGGATTGACATAAGTTTATAAACCGTGAAGCGGTCGTAAAGACGAGGCTGGAACATTATGTTACGAACCTCGTCAAGGGTAACGATGCCAACGAGGCGTTCAGTGTAGTTTTCGACGACAGGGAAAATATTGCGGTGGGATTTGGAGATTACCTTCACCAGTTCGCCAAGAGTCATCTCAGGGGAAACGGCAAGGAGGTCGGTCTCGATGACATTGTCAAGGTTCATAAGGGTGAGGACGGCACGATCCTTGTGGTGAGTAAGAAGTTCGCCCTTCTTGGCAAGACGCATGGCATAGAGCGAGTGAGGCTCGAAAACAATTATGGTGAGATATGCAACCACGGATGTAATCATGAGCGTCATGAAGAGGTCGTAACCACCAGTCAACTCGGCAATCAAGAATATACCCGTAAGAGGTGCATGCATGACGGCAGACATAAGCCCAGCCATGCCAGCGAAAGCGAAATTGGTCAAAGGGACGTCGAAACCGAAATTATTGAACACAAGCCCCACGGCAAAGCCAGTGAGGCACCCCACGAAAAGCGAAGGGGCGAAAATACCGCCAGTACCACCCGCACCGTTTGTGGCAGCGGTGGCGAAAATCTTGAAGAAAACAATAAGCCCAAGGAAAAGGACCACCCCCCAACGGGTGTCTTGCAGCGAACGGAAAGGCGACTGGGAGAAAAGGTTAGACGGGTCGTCGGACAACAAAAAAGTTATGCTATCGTAACCCTCGCCATAGAGCGGAGGGAAAAGGAAAATGAGCAGACCAAGCATCACACCGCCAACCAGCCATTTGAGCAAAGGGCTTGAGACACGGCGGAAAAGACCTTCGAGCAGATTCATGCCGCGGGTGAAATAGAGAGCGACGAAGCCACATGCGAGGCCAAGGACAATAGTAAAAGGGACACGGTGAAGGGTGAAAGGCTGATAATCAGTGAAAGGGAAGAGACAATCGCTGCCCGTGAAAAGATAAGCAAAAGCTGTGGCAGTGACAGATGTTATCAGAATAGGCACAATGGACGACATAGTGAAATCAATAAGCAGCACCTCCATAACGAAAGTAACGCCAGCGATTGGAGCCTTGAAAATGCCGCCAAGGGCACCAGCCGCGCCACAGCCCACGAGAAGCATAAGGGTGTGCTGATCAAGGCGGAAGAGGCGGCCAAGGTTGGAACCAATGGCAGATCCTGTCAGCACCATAGGAGCCTCGGCACCGACAGAGCCACCAAAACCGATTGTGATGGCAGACGCTATGACCGAAGACCACATATTATGGACCTTGATTATAGCCTTATGCTGCGAGATGGCATAAAGGATACGCGTAACGCCATGGGAGATGTCATCCTTCACCATCCGGTTGACGTAAAACGCCGCAATTGCAATTCCGACGGCAGGAAGGACGAGATACCACCAATTGACATCATTATGGGTCAACGTGGTGACAAAGCCCTGAATAAAGCCAACAACGGACTTAAGTACGAAAGCCGCAAAGGCACAGCCGAAACCAGTGAACAAGGCAAGGATATAGACCAAATTGTGGTCGGAGACGTGGCGCACACGCCAATCCAAAGTCTTTGAAATATGTTTTTGTGAGTTATGCATAGCGAAGGTAAAAATCGGCTGCAAAATTAGTGAATTTTTTTTTGACAACCAAATTTTTTTGACTATATTTGCAGCAGAAAAATCACGGCAAAAATATGGTAGAAATCATCAAAGCCTCGGCAGGTTCGGGAAAGACATACACTCTGGCAGTCAAATACATAGAATACCTAATGAAGGCCCAGACGCAATACCTCACACACGGCACGGGGTGGGTCAAAAACAGCCACCGCAGGACTCTCGCCATCACTTTCACCAACAATTCGACCAACGAGATGAAGCAGCGCATCGTCAAAGCACTGTACGAAATGAGGGAAAACCGTTTGCAAGACTACGTAAACAGGATAAAGCAAAACATTGTAAGAGGAGTGACGGACGAACGCATACGCACGGCTGCAGGAATGATGCTTGAGGACATGCTTGAGGACTGGCAGATGGTCAGGGTATCGACCATAGACAGCTTCTTCAACCAGGTGGTCAACGCCTTCATAAGAGAGTTGGGCATAGACCAAACGCCGACCGTTGACCTTGACACAGACGCAATAGTGGAACAAGCCGTTGACAACATGCTCAACAGACTCGAAGAGACATCGCCAGAGGGGCGCGCACTGGTAAAATTCCTGGGCAGCATGATGAGCGAATCAATCAGCGACGGTAAAAGATGGAGCATACGACCAGCCTTGGTGAAAATAGCGAAACACACACTTACAGACACTTATAGAACCAACGCAAGCGAAACAAGGCAGACACCAGACAAAGCCGAAAATCTAAAAAAAAGCCTGAGAAAAAGGATTGACGAACTGACGGAAGAGGCAAACGCCATTTGGGGCGAAATGGAAGAGAGGATAAAAAGCATTGACGGGGCGACGACCAACTGCATAAAAGCGATAACAAACAGAAAAACAGACTCGAAGACACTGACGAAATGCTTGTGGGACAGCAACGCTTGGTTCAACAAGAAAAACAAAGCCGCGCCTGACGACGGGCCATGGCTCACGGAAAAGCTGCAAAAAGTGATGGGGATAGAGAAAGGCGAGGAACTTTGCACATGCAAAACCATAGCACGCAGCATAAACTACACAGGAGTCATCGCAGAACTGGACCGCGAGATAGAGATGGTGTGCCGACAAAACGACACGATTATGGTATCGTCAGCCAACCACCTGATAAACGAAATCGTTGGCAACAGCAGCGCACCGTTCATATACGAAAAAACAGGCTTAGGGACAGACCATTACATGATAGACGAATTTCAGGACACGTCAGAAAAACAGTGGGAAAACTTCGTGCCGCTAATAACGGAAAGCAACAGTATGGGCAAAGAATCCTTGGTAGTGGGCGACGTGAAACAGAGCATTTACAGATGGAGGAACGGCGACTGGAGGATACTGGAAAAAGGGATAACAGAAACATTCCCAGAACAATGCGACGTAATGGAACTTGACCGTAACTTCAGGAGCAAAAGGGGCATCGTGGAGTTCAACAACACATTATATGAAAAAG
Source organism: Paludibacteraceae bacterium (assembly GCA_024399545.1). GTDB lineage: Bacteria > Bacteroidota > Bacteroidia > Bacteroidales > Paludibacteraceae > Aphodosoma. The sequence goes on along the minus strand of JAKSNS010000024.1, from coordinate 29,257 downwards.
TAACGGAGAGGTTCGCAGAATTGATGGGAGGTAACTTGCCGACAATCTACGGAAACGTGCGGCAGAGTTGCGCAAGAGAGAAAGAAGGCGGAGGGAACGTCAATGTAGTTATAGCGGAATACAAAAAAGAACAATTCCAGGAATTTGCCATGCGGAGGATAATCGGATGGTTCAATGACTTGAAAACGAAAGGGGAACTGAGGGGAAGCGCGGTGCTGGTAAGGAAAAACGACGAGGCGCAATTTGTGGCTGGAGCGTTGGCCGAGGCTGGGATAAAATTCGTATCCACAGAGTCTTTGCTGGTGGCTAACGACATCTGCGTAATGTATATAATAGCTGCAATGGAGTATGTGCTGTCGGACGGAGGAGAACTGCCGACCAAGAAAATGAAAAGCATGCAAAGGTGCATAAGCGACAACTGCGAACTGGACACAGAACTATTGGAAAGCCTGCGGTGGCTGCCTTTGGAACAGATGACTATGGCTATCGTACGCAGATATTCAATGGACACATTGGACGGAAACGCGCACCGTACATTCGTATTTACGTTGGCAGACATAATACGGACATGGACACGCAACAACGACGGCAACGTAGGCCGCTGGTTGGAGTATTGGGAAGAGAAAAGCAAGACGGCATGCGTACCACTGCCTGCAGACGACGAGGCGGTCAAGATAATGACGATACACAAATCCAAAGGGTTGCAATTCACCAATGTAGCACTGATGATGAACAGCACCTCGTGGGAATGCGGTTACAACAGCCGCTTCGACAAAATGCTTCCAGTTGAGACACCGCAACAGTTTAGCGACCACGACGTTAGCCATGTATTTATTGACATTTACAAAAACGACGTAAAATGTTCGGCATACGAAGATAAACAGACCGAAGAATGGGAAGAGTGCTGCATAGACGAACTCAACGCACTCTACGTGGCGACGACAAGGGCGGAAAACAATATGCTCATCGTGGGCAATAAAACAAAAGAGAAAGAGATGTGCCACGGCAATAACTACTGCATGGTAAACCTGTTGGAAAAAGCGTTGGAGGGATGGGGCGAAGGAATAACAGAAATCGCCAAAGAGGAAGAGGAATATGATAAAAAGGTGGCAGACAACGACATAAAGGCTCGTGAACACGGGAACGCAGTGGAACTTGTGGAAATGCCAGGACAGATGAACGTGCGAGTGCCAAAAAGCGAAGAACAGGAGGCTGGAATAGAGAAACACAACTGGTTAGCGTCGATAAGTTACGAAGACGAGGTGGGGGATATGGATGAGGAACAGAGGAGGATTTGGGAAAAGGTGCGTAGCCGAAAATGGTTCGCAAGGCATTGGGAGACAGTGTGGAACGAGAGGGAATTTGCGTACAATGGACGAACGTTAAGACCCGACAGAGTGATGTTCCGTGGCAATGAGGCAGTTGTAGTGGATTGGAAATTCGGGCAGAAAAGTGATAAATATGCGGTGCAGGTTCGTGGGTATTGCAGTGGGCTGAAAGCACTGGGTTATGAAGTCAAAGGTTACATATACTACGCAGAAACCGACGAGGCGGAAGAAGTGTTAATGTTGTGAATTATTTTTGCCACGAAAATTTGGCAATTAGAAAAAAAAGCAGTAAATTTGCACCGTGGTATGGAGTGACGAAATAGAAACTTTCGTTGAGACGCATATCGATGATGACGTGCGTTTTTTGGCGTTGAAAAAACATACGCTGCAAGGCGAGGAACTACGCAGCGCACTTATGCAGATTGAACTGAGACAGAGGATGATGGAGAAACTGCCGTCGTTCACTGCCAACAAAGCGACACGCTTCCCGTCAAGACTTGCCACCGAGCAATGCTCGTCTGAGAAGACGGCTGGTTTCAAACGTGAAATCGTAGGTGGACACTATAAAAAAGGCGTTGACCTGACCGGCGGAATGGGCATTGACACGATAGCCTTATCGAAGTTGTGCGACGAGATGACCTACGTAGAGCAAAATCCAGAGTTATGCGAAGCCGCACGGCACAACATGCCACTCTTAGCCAACAACGTGACGGTCAGCGAAATGACCGCCGAGAAATGGATTGAGGAGAACAGGGGCGAGAAAGTGGGACTTATTTTCGTTGACCCCGCTCGACGTAACATAAAAGGCTGCAAAGTCTTTAGGATTGGGGATTGCACGCCTGACATAAAAAAACTGCTGCCAGAACTGAGGGAAACAGCTGAGAAAGTGGTTATTAAACTCAGTCCTATGCTTGACATAAAAGAGTGCATCGAGGTACTCTCGCCCCAAAGCGTAACAATAGTATCCGTAAACAACGAGTGCAAGGAACTCGTAGCCATAGTAACCGACAGCGGCAATGGAACGGAGATTGAGGCTGTCGAGTTTTGCAGGGACGAATGCATGAGAATGAAATTCACATTGGGGGAAGAGTCGTCGGCAAACGAGGAATACGTTGATTGCCTGCAAAAAGGAGACGTAATCGCCGAACCTTTTGCAGCTTTTATGAAAAGCGGTGCATGGAAAACCATGTGCCAAAGGTACGGAGCAAAAATGCTTGCAGCCAGTTCGCATCTGTATGTCACGAAGGGGAATTTTCCCGGAAGGATGTTTAAGGTAAGCGAGGTGTGCGGTTTTAACAAAAAAGACGCAACAAGGATGCTCAAAGGGAAGGCAAACATAGCTGTAAGGAATTTCCCGATGAGCGTGGCTGAGGTCAGGAAAAAGTTTGGCACTGTGGATGGTGGCGACCGTTACATCTTCCTGAGCACCGACAAAAACAACAATAAGTTAATAATAGAGGGGACCAAAATATGAAAAAAGCAACGATTATACTGTTATGCCTGGCGATGTCAACCACAGTCTTCGCACAAGGGAAGAAGAAAGCAGGTTACAACGACGAAGCAGAGTCATTGTTCGACTATGCTAAAGAGGTGATTTCAAGTGACGCACGTTTCAATTTCGCAGTGATATGTTCGCCAGAAGTGTCAATGGAAGACACAGCCAACTGCATCCTGAAACGCGCCATAAGCGAAATTAAGAAAATGAAAGACATTGCCGTAGTTGTAGTGGTCGGCGACGTGACAAAAAACGGAACGCCCGACGAGATTGCCGCAGCGCACGCCATACTGAAAAAATCCGAGTTGGAATACCTAGTGTTGCCTGGCAACAAGGATTTGTCTTACCGTGGAAACGGCGGCACAGACTTCAAACGGATGTTTGGCGACGACCGTTTCCGCTCGAACGTCAACGGAATACTCTTCTTGGGCATAAACACCTCGCTCATCACAGACACGGCAGCATGCCATTTCCTTCCGCAGAACTCTAATTGGCTTAAGAACCAACTGAAGAGCATAGGCAAGAAAGCACCGATTTTGGCTTTCACGGCTAACGGCCTGGCGGACAACGGTGTTGACAACTGGGTGGAAATCACCAACCAACTAAGGAAATACAACACGCAACTCTGCATAAACGCAATGGAAGACCGTTTTGGGAAAAGTGTTTACGACGAGGTTTGCGGTTTCTCGATGGAGAAAGTCAAGAGTTCGTATATGATAGGTTACGTCCGTGGCTCGGAACTTTACATAAACCGCAAGGAGTTGGGTGGCAGCATGAAAACGACGGACACGATAGCCATCGAGGCTAAAATGTACCTTGAGCCAAAGAAACAGAAAAACAAGGCGCAAAAGGAGGAGGGGCTTGTTTGGCAATACAAGAACCCTTACGCCATTTATACAGGTGCGACGGTAAGCACTAACTTCTGTTATTTTGGTGACGACTACGGCATGTTCTACTGTTTGGACCTCAAGAAGGGCAAAGTCAAATGGAAATACCAGACCGTACTGCGCATTGTCACCAAACCCGTTGTCGTTGACGACCGTGTATTGTTCGGTGGTTGTGACCGTAACCTCTACTGTCTCAACGCCGAGACTGGCGAGTTCCTTTGGAAAGTCAGGACTGAAGGTCCGGTCATCCGTCAGCCAATCATCGAAGGCGGGACTGTGTATATTGACAAAAACGACTCAGTTCAGTACACCATAGACCTAAAGACAGGCGAAGAGGGACGACCACACCCATCTTCCAGCCGTTGCCCTATGGATGACGGCGAGCGCATGACAGTCATAGACGACAAAGACTACATCACAACGACAATCGACGGCATCGTCTCCAGATACACACGCTAATGAAACAAAAAGTCAGCATACTTATCATCATGGTTTTGGTGCTTGCAAGTTGCAGCGTCAAGAAGCAACTCGCCAAGGCAGACCTGATGTACGAAAGCGGCGAATACTACAATGCCGTAAACAAATACAAGAAAGTGAACCGCCGCCTGAGGGGCAAGGAAAACAAGCGTTTGAAGGGCGAGGTCAACTACAAAATGGGTGTTTGCTATTGGCGATTAAGCGATTTCACGCGTTCAGCCAAGTGTATGCAAACTTCCATAAAGATGAAGACGGGCAACGACACGGCGTACCTCTATTTGGGCAAAGCTATGCTTGCGATGCAGAAATACAAAGAGGCTAAAAACGCTTTCAACAGTTACATGGCCGTTGACCCTACGAATACTGAGGTCCGCGAAGGTTTGCTCTCTGTGGATCAGGCGTCAGTGTTGCGAAAAGGGTTCACACGTTACCGTCTTGAAGAGTTCAAGCATTTCAATTCACGCCGCAATTCCGATTTCTGCCCTATGTTCGTGGGTATGGAGGACGATAACACCATTATGTTCACGTCGAACCGCGACGACAACACTAATGGCAAGAAAAGCAAGAAGAAAGGTAACGTCAACGGCATCACTGGCGTTGCCGACAATAACATCTACACGTGCCACAGGAACAAGGCTGGCAAGTGGGAAACCGTAACTGCCGCTGGTGGTTCGATTAACTCGTCTGAAGACGACGGCGTTACATGTTTCACCCGTGACGGACGCACCTGTTATTTCACCCATTGCGACGCAAGCCGCGAGGGTGGGCAGATATTCAAGACGCAACGTTCTGGCTCTGAGTGGACTGAGCCAACCGAGGTAAAACTTTTCGACGATTCTACGATTACCGTCGGGCACCCCGCATTGAGTGAAAACGGCGACAGACTCTATTTTGTCACCGACAACCACCGCGGGACAGGCGGCAGGGACATTTGGTTCGTTGACAAATTGGATGACGGTTCATGGGGCATTCCCGAGGAGATGCCTGACCCGATAAACACTACAGGCGACGAAATGTTCCCTTACGTTTTCAACGACACGACCCTCTATTTTGCCTCAAACGGCCATGTTGGCATGGGCGGACTTGACTTGTTTGTTGCCACTTGCGACACTGCTGGGCATTGGACTCTTAAGAATCTTCTCGCCCCTATGAATTCGCCTTGGGATGATTTCGGCATAACTTTCAACGCCACACGCAACGAGGGTTTCTTCTCGTCCAACCGCAACCAGAGGAAAGCCATCGACAAGATTTACCATTTCTATTTCGACCCTATAGTTTACGCCATTGAGGGTAAGGTTGTTGACGAGACCGGGCAACCTGTCGGCGAGGCTACCATCCGTCTTGTCGGCGACAATGGCGACATCATCAAGAGCCGTGCCAAAATGGATGGCACATACTCCATCAACCTTACAGTCTGTGGCGCACGCTATGCGATGATGGCTTCAAAACGCGGTTTCCTTAACGCCTCTCACCAATTCAACACTTTCCGCATCGAGGGCAGCAAGGTCTTCACGAACGACTTCACGCTCGTGTCGCTCAACAAGGCCGTCAAGATGGACAATATCTTCTACGAGTTTGGCAAATGGACTCTCACGCCTGAGTCTGAGGCTGGTTTGAAATCGCTTATGAAAGTACTGACTGACAATCCGAATATAACCATCGAGATTTCAGCCCATACGGATATGGTGGGTAGCGAGGAGGCTAATAACGAACTGTCGCTCAAACGTGCGCAATCTGTTGTCAATTGGCTTGTTAAGGCTGGCGTTGACCCTGCCAGGATTACCCCTAAGGGTTATGGCGAAAGCAAACCGGTCATCGTGTCCGCCGAGTTGGCAAAGCAATATAAGTTCCTTAAGGAGGGCGACGAACTGACCCCCGATTTCATTATGAGCCTCAAGGAGGAGCAGCAAGCTATATGCAACCAAATCAACCGTCGTACCGAGTTCAAAGTGTTGAAAACCACTTATAAATTATATTAGCGAACGCCTAAGTTATGAGACAATATCTTGATTTATTACGCCGTGTGGTGGAAGAGGGGGTTGCTAAGGGCGACCGCACAGGTACTGGCACTACAAGTATCTTCGGCCACCAGATGCGTTTTGACCTTTCACAGGGTTTTCCACTGCTAACCACCAAGAAGCTCCATTTGAAATCAATCATTTACGAGCTTCTCTGGTTCCTTAATGGCGACACCAACGCCCATTGGTTGCAGGAGAGGGGCGTGCGTATCTGGAACGAGTGGGCTGACCCCGAGACTGGCGACCTTGGTCACATTTACGGGTATCAATGGCGTTCATGGCCAGACTATAACGGAGGTCATATTGACCAAATCAGCGAGGTTATCCAACAGATAAAGGACACCCCTGACTCACGCCGTCTGTTGGTTTCGGCGTGGAACGTGGCTGACATCGACAATATGAACCTGCCGCCATGCCATATCCTTTTCCAATTCTATGTGGCTGACGGCAAACTGAGCCTGCAACTCTACCAACGTTCAGCCGACATCTTCCTTGGCGTGCCGTTCAATATCGCTTCGTATGCTTTATTGACTATGATGGTAGCCCAAGTTTGCGGGCTGAAACCTGGCCATTTCGTTCACACTCTTGGCGATGCGCACATCTATAATAACCACCGTGAGCAAGTTGCGTTGCAGTTGACTCGCGAGCCACGCCCTCTGCCAACGATGAGGATTAACCCCGATGTCAAGGATATTTTCGGATTCAAATACGAGGATTTCACTCTTGAGGGCTATGACCCACACCCACATATAGCAGGGGTCGTCAGCGTATAATACACATCTATAAAAATATATGAGAACGTTTTCATTGTCTGTGATTTTTCTGCTCGCCGCCTTTTGCGGTTGGGGGCAGGCACGACTGCCTGAATACGACAGTTACATTGACACATACAAACAATTTGCCATCGACAGCCGCGAGAGGTTCGGCATCCCTGCGGCAATAACTATGGCGCAAGGCATCCTTGAGAGCGGTGCCGGTACGAGCGACCTTGCCACCGAATGCAACAACCATTTCGGCATCAAGTGCGGCTCTTCCTGGTACGGCAAGACGATGAGCAAGGACGACGACTCCGCTGGCGAGTGTTTCCGTTGCTACACCTCTGCCCAGGCTTCATTCGACGACCATTCCGAGTTTCTCAAACGTCAACGCTACGCCTTCCTTTTCGATTATCAGCTGACCGATTACGGCTCATGGGCTCAAGGTCTTCGTCAGGCTGGTTATGCCACCGACCCCGCTTATCCTCAGAAACTTATAGCCCTCATCGAGACTTATGAGCTTTATCTTTTGGATGGTGGCGAGAATCTTGGTTTGACCGAGAAACCGACATCCACGGTGGCAAAGCCTTCCGCCTCCAAAACTGAGCCTACCACCCCCGCCCCAGGCACTTCTGACCAGTCGCGCAAAACAGCCGTGACTACGACCCCAACGGCAGCTCCGTCTGTGGAGAAGAAGACTCAGGAGCAAGTGTCGCAGAAAGCCCCCGAAGTAACAGCCAATAATGTCAAGGAACCAAAGAAAGATGTTATTACCGACAAGACTATCCCTTACGAAATCACTGAGAATAATGGTGTTAAGTGCATACGTCTTATGGGTGACGCCACTTTCAAGCGCATTTCTAAACTGATAGGCTTGAGTGTCGAAAGGTTGCTTTACCTGAATGACCTCCCTCAGCCGATTGCGCTCCACTCTGGCGATTTGGTCTATCTCTCTTGGAAAAAGTCTCAGGCTGACAAGTCTTTGCCTGTCTATACGGTTAAGAGCGGCGACAGCATGTATTCCATCTCGCAGGAGTTCGGCATTCGCCTCTCGTCTCTCTACAAGCTCAATGATATGGAATACGGCACACCTGCCCGTGTGGGCCAACAACTCAATTTACATAGATAAATATTATGAGAAAAGCGACAACATTACTTTTTTTGGCACTCTTCACCTCTCTCAGGGTCTATTCGTTGCAACTTCCCGAGATTTCTGACAGTGCTGAGTTTTACCTTCTTACCTGCGAGCCTGGGCAAATCAGTTACGAGAAGTTCGGGCATACGGGTATAAGGGTCGTGGATGGCAATTTGGACGCCACAATCAACTGGGGTGAGTTCAATTTTAATGAGCCACATTTCATCTATAAGTTTGTCAAAGGCGAAACCGACTATAGGGTTGGCATTTATCCCACCAGCCTCTTTCTGTACGATTACCTTAAGCGAGGTTCAGCTGTGTTTCAGAACAGGATTAATTTCAACGTCTCGCAGAAGCACGATTTTTGGCATCGCATTCAGGTGAATTTCCGCCCTGAAAACATCAAGTACCGCTACAATTTCATCTACGACAATTGCGCCACGCGAGCCTATACGATGATTCTTTTGTCGGCCGACTCGTCCCATTATGATTTCCCGAATGAAAATACCACAACTTACCGCGAGCTTGTCAACGAGTACGCCACGACCGACACATGGCTCTCACTTGGCATAAATTTGGTTTTTGGCGCTGACGCTGATGTTCCTATCCCTATGACGGGCATGGCCACTTTCCCTATCCAGGCCATGCACATACTCACCAATACGTCTATGGTTTGCGATTCCGCTCGTGTGCCTGTTCTTGGCGAAAGCAAGATTCTTTTCAATAAGGAAAATGCATATTATCTACCTAAAACAGACCGTTTTGTCGAAATTATGATGTTCTGCATGCCGATTCTGATTCTGGCGATTTTTATTTTCATGTATTATATCAAGAAACGCCACTATTGGTTCATTCCTACGCAGATTGTGCTATGGCTGACTTTCCTTGTCTCGCTGCTAATCATTTTCCTTGACTTTTTCTCTACCCATCCGCTTGTGCAACGAAATTATAACCTCTTGTGGTGCAATCCTTTCAATGCAGTGTTGGCTGTCACACTGTGCTTCAAGCGTAAAGCCAAAATCAAAGGTTACATGGCGTTCATAGCCACGTTTATGACCGTCATTTACTTTTTCATAATCGCTTGGGGCAAACAGTGCTGCACCCTGCCGCTTTTGGGTTTCGTAATCATGGTTTTCGGCATTCAGGCTTTTATCTACTCCACTTATTCCAAAGTAATTGGCAAAATCAGGTCACGCAGGATCCACCATAGGCACCATAGGTTACTCCATAGGCATAACCACCACAGCCACGGCAATATCATTATTTTTGCTCTTCTATCGGCTGCGACCACCCTCTCGGCGCAACAGCCACGTCTTGCCGTGGTTATCAGCATTGACGGACTGAAACCTTACGATATTGAGACTTACCGTTCTTCCATCGAAAGCAATGGTTTCTCTCGCCTGACCTCCGAGGCTGCCGCTTATATCCCTAACGCACGCTGTAATTGGAACACCGCCTCTCGCGCCACTTTCTACGCCTCGCTGATGACTGGTGCCACCCCAAACCTCCATGGCATTGTCGATTCCCATTTTTTCTCTATGGTTGACAATGGGGTTATCAGTTGCATCGACGACCCCCGTTTTGACGGCATAAACACACGTCTTGAGGCATCTCCTCGTATGTTGCAGGCTAACACCATTACTGACCAGTTGAAAAGTTTTTTTCCGACAAGCCGCATCTACTCTATTGCCCGCAACGCCGAATCAGCGATTATGATGGGCGGGCATCTGGCGGATGCGGTTGTATGGATTGACGACGAGAAGGGCGAATGGGCAACCTCCAAATATTACGAGAAAGGACTTCCCATCTGGGCTTTGCAGCAGAACACCACTAACGGCATCAAAACCGTCATTGGCAAACCGTGGCAACCGCTTGAGAATATCACGACCTACCATTACGCCCCCCGCACCAAGAACACTTGGGATTTGCCTCGCCCCATCTTCCAGGAGTCGGAGAAGATTTCCGAAATCCTCAACTCACCTTTTGTTAACGACCAAATCACCCAACTTGCCATCCGTGCTTTGAAGGATGACCAACTTGGCACTGACGAATCCCCTGATATGCTGATGATCGAGTATTCGCTCCACACCCCATTTTCCGAGGGTACTCGTTGTGCCGAATACGAGGATGCCATTATGCGTCTCGACGCAAACCTTGTGTCACTGCTTAATGCTTTGGATATAGCCGTGGGACTGAACAACACTGTCATCATCTTGACCGCAACGCCGCAGATTGACCATACGGCAATCTACTCCGACCGACGCCTGCCCCACCCTCAGTTCCATAACGAACGTTCTTTGGCTTTGCTTAACTCTTATCTTATGGCACTTTACGGTCAAGGCTCATGGGTGACCGCATACCATAACAGACAGATTTTCCTAAACCATCAACTTATTGACAACCAGAGCATACCACTTCACGAGATTCAGAATAAGACAGCGGAGTTTATGGCTGAGTTCCAAACCGTCCTCACCGCCACCCCTGCCCATACGCTCGCAATGCCTACATCCGCCAATTCGTTCGACATTATCTCCCGTCAGGCAAATTCCCATTACAAACATAGGTCTGGCGATGTGGTACTTACACTTATTCCAGGCGCAAACGACTTGGACAATGACGAAAGCGTCACCTTCAACCCCTTATTCGTGCCTCTCTTAATATATGCCATCGACTCAAAGTTCGAGAAATCCGTCACTGATATGACCATCACCGAGGTCTGCCCTACTCTTGCAAGGCTTTTATGGATTACCGCACCAAATGCCGCAACCGAAATGGGAAGATAAAAACCGCCATCTCAAACACTAAAAACGTTAATTCCCTCACTGTTTTATTTAATTTTTCATATAAGTGAATTTATCGAACACGCATTAACCATATTTAGCCAACTAACTCAATTAACTCAATTGAGTTAAATGGCCAACAAACTCTAAAAACACCCCCTCATCAACCACCGTTTTTTGATATTATTACATTTTGGTTTATGATGTTATTTTCCCGCCTAAGTGATGATGGAAAAACAACCAAAGAAAAAATAGGAAAAAGCAAGAAAAAACCTGCTTCCAACGGAGCAGCACCGAAGGATGTACGGACTAACAACACCCCTTCAAAGCACCTCCAGACTGTCCGAAAAACACAACTTTTTGTCATGCAAAAGCACTATAACACACCTGAATTTAGGCTGTTACCGACTTTTCGCACAGCCTCCCCCTAAAAAACGCACCCATTTAGGATTATTTAACGCCAAAAACATGGACTTTTCAAAAACTAACCCCATAAATATAGTAGAGCCACACCCTTACCATAAAACTATCCCCAACAAAAAAATCCCTCATAAAAATTTTGCCACTTGATTTTTTTTTCGTAACTTTGCAATAACGACATCCACTACCATTTAATACAACAACACACTAAATATGAGACACTTATTAGAACCAACAAACCTCACTGTTGAGGAGATTGACCAAATAATGGAGAGGGCTATCGACATCATTGACCATCGCGAGTTATATGCCGAAGCCTGCAAGGGCAAGAAACTTGCAACCCTGTTCTACGAACCAAGCACCCGTACCCGCCTCAGTTTCACCGCCGCAATGATGGAACTTGGCGGAAACGTTCTCGGCTTCTCTGACGCCAATTCGTCATCTGTTAGCAAGGGCGAAACAATTGCCGACACTATCCGCGTTGTCTCTTGCTTCGCCGACATCGTCGCAATGCGCCACCCTAAAGAGGGCGCACCGCTCATTGCAAAACGATTCAGCCGTATGCCTGTCATCAACGCTGGCGATGGCGGTCACAACCACCCAACGCAGACCCTGACCGATATGCTGACCATCCGCCGCGAACTCGGGCATTTCGACAACCTCACGATAGGTCTCTGCGGTGACCTCAAGTACGGCCGAACCGTACATTCGCTCATCAAGGCTATGAGTCGCTACAAGGGTACTCGCTTCGTGCTTATATCGCCACGCGAGTTGCAATTGCCAAGTTACATGGTTGACGAGATGCGCAAAAGCGGCATCCCATACAAGGAGGTCAACAGCATCGAGGAGGCTATGCCAGAACTCGATGTCCTCTATATGACCCGCGTGCAGCAGGAACGTTTCGCCGACAAGGCTGAATATGAGCGTCTTAAACTCGCTTTTGTCCTCGACGAGGAGAAGATGGGATACGCCAAGGAGAAGATGATTGTCCTCCACCCCCTGCCTCGCGTTGGCGAAATCACCGAAGGTGTTGACAACGACCCACGAGCCGCTTATTTCCGTCAGGTTGAGAATGGCAAGTTCGTCCGTATGTCTTTGATTTACACTCTCCTGAAATGGCGTGACCAGGAAGACAACATCAAGGAGCGCACCCTTGTCAGCAACGAAGGCAAACGCTGTTCCAATCCACACTGCATCACCACCAAAGAGCCTCTCGCACAGGAGTTCTACGTTGACGACAAAGGCGTTAAACGCTGCAATTACTGCGACCACGAAATATAAATCCATGATTTACATAAAGATTGCGACATCGGTAATGTTGGGGTTCCTGATTGGCTTGGAACGTGAGTACAGCCACAGGTACATCGGGATTAGGACAGTGTCACTGGTATCACTTGCCGCCACGCTGTTCTGCATCGTGCAACTGCCTGGGGCTGACCCCACGCGTATCGTAGGACAGGTAGTGACTGGAATGGGTTTCCTCGGTGCCGGCGTTATTTTCAAGGAGGGTGCCTCTATCAAGGGCATGACCACAGCCGCAACCCTATGGTGTGCCGCTGCTATAGGTTCGCTTGTCGCCCTCGACTATTGGCGCGAAGCTGTTGTAGGCACATTATGCGTTATATTTATCAACTTGGTCTTCAAATACATAAAGATTGACAAGGATAAAAATAAGGATAAAGCGACTAACAACGACTGATGCGAATGGTGAAGGTTGTCATATTGATGATTCTTCTTGTGGCTGGCAATATTGCCTGCCGCATGAATTTGTCGCACGACACCCACTGCACATCGAGAAGTGATGGCGAGTACCACGTTTTTGAACGAGGCATTGACGATGTCGGGATTATTGTCGAGAATACCCTGACAACGACTTTTGGAAGTGCATCGCAGACTCGCCACCAAACAAACCACGGCAAGGTTTACAACACCCCTTACAAGCATGTGGTTCACCATTTTGGCAACATATTGTCAAAGACAATTGTTTGCCGCATAACATCATCAAGCAAACCAAGGACTCTTTACTATATTTTTGCCCTTCATCGAATGAGGAATTAGGATTATGGTTTACTCTCCCGAGCCAATTAGGCATAAAAAAACAAATTCTTAATCCAATAAACAACTAACATTCGATGAAAACAAACGATAACATACCAGCATCGCTGGTAGAGGACGTTGCTGCGCAAGTCAGCAAACACAAATCGCCAAAGGCGTTGGCAAAAGCCGCAATAACCCTTGTAATAGCCATAGCCGCTGGTCTGGCGACTATTTACGGCAACATGGAAGCTCAATCCTGGTGTCCAATGTGCCTCGGCTGCCTTTCCGTCATCTGTTTGCTATTGACTATAGCCTACCTGTTCTTTAGCAAACCAGAGTTAAAATATAACGGCTCAAAAATCAATGGCTACCAATTCTATTTCAACAACCCTTCGACGGCAGCCATCCGCATTGCGATACGCGACAAGGACAAGAAAGCATTGCTCTCTTTCCTCAACAAAAACGAAATCGGTCTGAGGTTGAATGTCGCCATATCCGAAGACGGTTCCATGAAACGCATGCGGTTCTTCAAATACGAACCTTTTGAATACAAACCCGAAGGCGAAATCATTGAAATAGACGCCGACACTGCACAGTTCATTGAGGAACTTTAATTCCACGAAAGAGGCGGGGCAAGCTCCGTCTCTTTCCAAATAAAACCAAACGATTAACTACCGCACGTTGAGACGCACGGCCGTGCGTCTCTTAAGGTGGAGCCTGCTCCGTCGTACGTCTCCCAACAATATATGCGTTTCAAATCGTACCAATTTATTATTTAACCTTGACTTAATATGAGAAAAATTTTCGTCATCTCCCTGACTCTCCTCTGTTTGATTAACTGCCTTACGCAAACCCCTCAAACCCCTCGAGAGGAAAAAATGGCATCCATCCTGGACATCAACAAAGCCATTTCTAATCAAGACCCATCACACAAACAGATGCTCGACGACTTTATTGCCCGCTATGGCTTAACGTCAGATGCTCTCACCCTGCAAGCCATTGCCCTTGAACATCAAAACCTCATACCCGAGGCGGCAAGGAAACTGGATGAAGCCATAGCAACCCACACGACAGACGATGCCATTGACTTATCTACGCTATACTCTTTCAGGATAGCCTATTGCGATAATGTTGACGATAAGCTCAAGTATGCCGAGTTGTCAGTCAAGGCTAATCCAAAGAGTTACGGCATTTATATCAAACGTGCTGAAATCTATCAAATGATTGGAAAATACGATGATGCTATCAAGGATATAAAAAAGGCTGTAAAACTGTCAAACGGCGACACGGAAGTTAGGTTGCGACTTGCCAAGTTATACTTTATGACTTCTGACACGAAGAAAGGTGACAAGGAGGTGAACAGTATCCTGAAGAAGTTCCCTGACAATCCAGGCGCACACGGTTTACGCGCACTCTTTGAATACACTCAAGGTAAATACAAGGAGTTTGTTGACGACTATCTCTATTACCTCCAGTTTTCTAAAGACCCCAACTTGCAAATTATCAACGAAATCGCCGAGTTTGAATACGATTACATTATGGAAATAGCCAAACGTATTCTCGAAAAATCAATCACACAAGAAGACATTGCCTATTGGAACTATTTTGTGGGGGACATTAAGACGGTGACAGAAAATGATGAGGAGGGTGCGATTAAGAATTTCGAGAAAGCCCTTGCGCTGACAAAAGATAGTGACGAGTTTCGCGGTCATATCCTTGCCCATTTGCTCAGACACCACAACAATGTTAGGAATTATGCTAAAGCACTTGAGATTATCGAAGAGATTGAGAAAATCGTCAATAGGAACAACAATCAACCTGCCGATTGGATATTGCTCAGCAAATCAATGATTCTCAAAACGTTTGAGCGCTACGATGAGGCTTCTTCCTGTCTGGACCAACTAATCGACGGCAACAAGTCAAGGCAAGAAACAGACAGTAACACTCTCGCCTATTATTACTATTTACGCTCTGACATCAACCAAAACCACCTGAACAACCCTAATGGGGCATTTTGCGACATTGATTCCGCACTGCTCTATTCACCTGACAACCTGCCGTATTTGTACAAACATGCCCGCATCTGCGACAAGTATTTTCGTAACACCCACCTTGGGGTAATCAAATCCGACTGCGAGAGGATAATCGCCATTGATACCGTACCGTCACCCGATTCTTACCGCCACTTTGCTTTCGCTTTGCTCGGAAGGGATGGAGACGCTGAGTTTTGGCTACAGAAAATCTTGGAAAAAAACAATGAAAACCCTGAGTATTTAAGCGTGATTTATTACAATGGAGCATGTATGTACTCTTTGTTGAATAACACTTACGCCGCCACACTCCTGCTTATGGATGCTTTGGAAAAAGGCGGTTTCTCATGCGAGCAAATCAAGAATGATGCCGACTTCGACAATATCCGAGAGTCGCCCGAGTTCAAGTCTATTCTTAAGATTGCCTGCTCAGACCAGGACAAAGAGTGAACCGATGTCGTGAATGCCACGTAACATTTCGTCTATTGGCATCCTGCGTTTGCCAGCCATTTGCACCTCGTCAAGGTAAAGCCAACCACCGTTACACCCCACACGCACGAATTTCTTGCCGTCGCTCTCCATTTTGCCCTCAACGGTGTCCCCACTCCTCTCAATGTGCGTCTTGAACACCTTCACCACCTCGCCATTACCACAGGTCAACCATGCACCAGGGTAAGGCGAAAGTCCACGGACGAGATTATGCACACTCTCCACCTCACGGTCAAAATGCAATTCGCAGGTCTCTTTGAATATCTTAGGTGCTGGTTTCAACACAGCCTCTGGCTGCCTGCTTAGTTTCACATCGTTAGCCAAAATCTTTTCTACTGTCTCGACCACCATGCAGCCACCCAACTCCATCAATCTGTCATGCACCGTCCCCGCATTGTCGTCATCACTCAAATCAATGGCTTTCTGCATAATTATATCGCCTGTGTCAATCTCATGCTGAAGGAAAAATGTGGTAACACCCGTCCGTTTCTCCCCATTGATAACAGCCCAGTTTATAGGAGCAGCGCCACGGTATTCGGGCAGGAGCGAAGCATGAAGGTTGAAAGTTCCCATCGCTGGCATATTCCAAACCACTTCAGGCAACATACGGAAAGCCACTACAATCTGAAGGTCAGCCCTATAACTCCTCAGTGTCTCAAGCCACGCCTCATCCTTCAGTTTCTCAGGCTGTAGCACAGGAAGATTCTGCTCAAGCGCATACTTCTTTACTGGTGAAAACTGAATCTTATGACCACGCCCGGCAGGTTTGTCTGGCATAGTAACCACCGCAACAATATTAAAACCATGCTCAACCAGTCTCTTCAAAGGCTCCACCGCAAAATCGGGTGTACCCATATAAACAATCCTCAAATCACTTTTTTCCATACTTCCTAAAACTTTAATCATTGATTATATTAGCCCCCCAAAGCAATTTCTTCCTCAACGTCTTAAAAAACGAATGGTTGTCCAACCTAACAATCTTAACACAAAAACCAGCCCTTTCAATATGCAAGTTTATAGCATTATCAACCACAGACATGTTTCCATCGTTAGCCATCAGATAGTTTCCATTACGGCTCTCTACTTGCAAGTCAATACCGAAACTGTCAGGAATCACAAGCGGCCGCACGTTTAGCGAATGCGAGGCGATTGGCGCGATAATCAGGTTATGGCTATCAGGCATAAGAATCGGGCCTCCCACGCTGAGTGAATAAGCGGTTGAGCCTGTAGGTGTAGCCACCAAAAGGCCGTCAGCCACATAGGTGTTAAGCTCCTCGCCGTTGACAGCTGTCTTTATCTTTATTATTGAAGAAATGTCTTGCTTAAGCACTGCCGTCTCGTTCAAGGCGTAAAGCACACGACCGTCTGACGTCGAAGTCTTCAGCACCACCCTATCTTCCGTCGAATACCTGCCACCCAACAACACGTCTGCCAATTGCGACAACTCTTCTTCCTGAACGTCGGTCAGGAATCCCAAATGCCCGCAGTTTATGCCAAGGATAGGGATTTCAAGGTCGCCAACCGCACTTGCCGTACGCAGCAAAGTACCGTCTCCACCGAAGCTCAACGCCAGATTTGCCCCCGACACCTCGTCAAAAAGGTCATTGACCTTCAAGTCCAACGACATCACTTCGTTGATGTGCAAACCAAAACCTTTCTCGAAACGCAAATCCGCACCTTTTTCTTTTAGACTGGAAATCAAGCTGTAAACCCCTTTTGGAAAGCCTTCTTTGTAGCGATTTCCGAAAATTAATATTTTCATAAAAAGTTTCTGCCCTTATCTATTTTCTAATTGAAAAACTTTTCGTAAATTTGCTGCAAATATACGGAAAAAATCTGACAAGGCAAAGACATGACGCGATTAAGTGTAAATGTTAACAAAATCGCCACGCTGCGCAATGCCCGCGGTGGCAACAACCCAGATGTCATCTACGTTGCAAAGATGTGTGAACAATTTGGGGCACAAGGTATT
Organism: Paludibacteraceae bacterium; assembly: GCA_024399545.1. GTDB lineage: Bacteria > Bacteroidota > Bacteroidia > Bacteroidales > Paludibacteraceae > Aphodosoma. The sequence goes on along the minus strand of JAKSNS010000024.1, from coordinate 11,434 downwards.
ACAGTCCATCCTCGTCCAGACGAACGCCACATCACCCGTAAAGACGTTTACGACCTCCGCCCTCAAGTTACTACCGAATTTAACATTGAAGGCAACCCTGACGAACGCTTCAACCGCATAGTTGACGACGTAATTCCGCACCAAGTGACGCTCGTTCCCGACGCTCCAACGCAACTTACGTCGAATTGTGGGTGGGATTGTGTCAAAAACCTCGATCATCTCAGCCATCTCGTTGACCGTTTCCACGACAAGAAAATTCGTGTCTCGATCTTTGTCGGCACTGACCTTGACAACATCCGTGCGGCGGCTGACACAGGAGCCGACCGTATCGAGCTCTACACCGAGCCTTACGCCAAGAATTACGCCAAGGACCGCAACGCCGCCATCGCTCCTTTCATCGAGGCTGCAAGACTCGCCAAGTCCCTCGGCTTAGGGTTGAATGCAGGCCACGACCTCTCCCTTGGAAACCTTACCTTTTTCCATCAACAGATTCCTTGCCTTGACGAGGTCTCTATTGGCCACGCTCTCATCTGCGATGCACTTTTCCTTGGTCTTGAAGAGACCATCCACCGTTATCTAAACTGCCTAAAGGGTGGTTCTATTAACCACCCGCTTTCTATATAACTACCCGCAACCCCTGTAAAGACGAAGCCTGCTCCGTCTCCAAGGAATATATATCTCCCATTAGTTATATTCCTCCTTTGTTGAGACTCATATCAATCAGGCTGTAAAATAAAAACATAATTAATAGAACCACCCTAAAATAAAATTTTAATATATGTTACTTCAAATTGTTGACTCTACTGCCGCCATGGCAGAAACCGTTGCCGCTGAGGCACCAAAAGAAATCTCTCTCATTGACATGTGCGTCAGCGGAGGCTGGATAATGATTCTCCTCGGGGCTTTACTCCTCCTCGCAATCTACATCTTCGTCGAGCGTCTCATTGTTTTCAAAAAGGCTTCGCACGAGGACTCCTCTTTCATGAACCGCATCAAGGACTACATCCACGATGGCAAGATTGACGCAGCCGTTAACCTCTGCCACAACACCGATTCCCCTTCCGCTCGTATGATCGACAAAGGCATCTCTCGCCTCGGCCGTCCAATGAGCGACGTTCTTGTTGCCATCGAAAACGTCGGTAACATCGAAATTGCCAAACTTGAGAAAGGCCTCTCCTTCATGGCTACAATCGCCGGCGGTGGCCCTATGATTGGCTTCCTCGGTACTGTCATCGGTATGGTTCAGGCTTTCTTCAATATGGAGCAAGCGGGCGGCAATACTATCAACCTCTCGCAACTCTCCGGTGGTATCTACACCGCAATGGTGACCACTGTCGCTGGTCTCATCGTCGGTGTCGTGGCTTTCTTCGCCTACAACTACCTTGTCACGAAACTCGACTCTGTCATGCGCCGTCTCGAGATGAGTTCTATGGAATTCCTTGACCTTCTTAACGAACCAGCAGCTCACTGATTATGGCACTAAAAAAACGAAACAAAACCAGTGCGGAATTCTCGATGTCCTCTATGACGGACATCATCTTCCTCTTGTTGCTCTTCTTCATGGTGGCGTCAACCATGTCCGCCCCTAACGACATGAGGGTGAAACTGCCGCAAAGTTCAGCCAAGACTGCCACAAAAGCCCATGTGGTCAAGGTCTCTATCAACACCCTCGGCGAATACCAAGTGGCAGACGGCAGCGAGGCACCTCACGACATTGCATTCCAAGACCTCGCACCATACCTGCAAAGCATACAAGCACAAGACACTTCCACTTTCGTCGCCCTTTACGCCGACGAGGAAGTCCCTTACCGCGAGATTGTCAAGGTTCTCGATGTCGCTAACGAAAACCGACTCAAACTGGTCATCGCCACCAAACCAAAGGAATAATGAAAATTAAGAAATCCGAATACCAGTCAGCCATAATCACGTCAATCATCGCCGGGCTTATCCTCCTGCTGCTTATATACTGCGGTTTGAAGGCGGAGCGCAACGAAATGGACGAAGGTGTAATGGTGGCGTTCGGTGATTTTGAAGAAGGTTTCGGCGAGCAGACTCCTGCCCCCGAAGAGGCTTCTTCCGAGGCTTCAACACCTTCAACCGCCGTCACCCCACAGCCCGCAGAGCAACAGCCAACCATCAGCGACCAAAAACTCATGACCCAAGAAGACCCTTCCGTCGCTCTTGAACGTGAACGCCGTCGCAAGGCCATCGAGGCTGAGAATGAGCGCAAACGTCAGGAGGCAGCCGCCGAAAAGGCACGCAAGGAGGCTGAGGAAAAACGTGCCAAGGCTTCATCCATCGCCGGAAACGCCTTCAAGAAGGTTGGCGACGGGCAAGGCACTGGCGAAGGCGAAGGCAAGGCAGGCAACCCTGTAGGACATGGCTCGCAGGGCGGCAACTCATGGTCACTCAACGGACGAACGCTCCAAGGCCGTCTGGCTCAACCATCTTACAATGGCAACGAACAAGGCAGGATTATTGTTGCGATACGTGTTGATGCCAACGGCAAAGTTATCGAAGCTACCATCGCCACAGGAACAACTATAACTTCTGAAGCATTACGCCGTTCCGCAGTCGAGGCTGCCAAGAAGAACAGTTTTTCTAAAGGCAATGCACCAGCAGTCGGCACAATAACATACAATTTCGTATTGAACTAACCAACTCAAGTCTCGCAGGTTATTAACAAGATCTGAAACAGAAGTGGCGTAAGCCATGGATAACGTAGCGACACATAACCCACATTTCTGTGGCGTGCGTAAGCTAAGCCATCCCGCTAAATATATTATATCTGAACTTAGTGATGATGAAATAATAACTTGGTACAATCTTATTTTTATATCATAATGCAACCCCTGTAAAGACGGAGCCTGCTCCGTCTCCAAACAATATATGCGTTTCAAATCGTACCAATTTATTATTTAACCCTGACTAAACCATCCCGCTAAATCTATTATATCTGAACTTACTTTGAAAAACAACAAATAACTTTAACTAAATCAAACAAAATTATGACTTACTTATTTCTTGCCCCAGGCTTCGAGGAAATCGAAGCTCTCGCCACGGCAGACATTCTCCGCCGCGCCGAAATCGACGTCACCACAGTATCAATCCTTGACACGCCAATAGTACCAGGCGCACACAACGTCCCTGTCACCGCTGACACAACTATCGGCAAAGTTGACCTCACCAAAGCCGAAATGCTCATCCTCCCAGGCGGAATGCCAGGCGCAACCAACCTTGCCGCCACAAAAAAACTCACCGACGCACTCCTCACCGCAAAATGCCGCATAGCTGCCATCTGCGCATCTCCTGCCGTGGTTCTCGCTCCTCTCGGCATCCTTAACGGCAAAGAGGCAATCTGCTACCCAGGCTTCGAGTCCAAACTAACAGGCTCTCGTATCTCCGAAAATGTCGTAGTCACTGACGGCAACGTCACCACGGCGGCAGGCCCAGGCTTCACCATGGAGTTTGCCCTCGAACTTGTCCGCCTGCTCAAAGGCGACGACAAAGCCGACGAAGTCGCTTCAGGGCTTTTGTTGGTTTAATCATCTGCCTCCGTTTTAGGATTTGTTAGCCAATTAAGTGATGATGAAATAATAACTTGGTACAATCTTATTTTTATATCATAATGCAACCCCTGTAAAGACGGAGCCTGCTCCGTCTCCAAACAATATATGCGTTTCAAATCGTACCAATTTATTATTTAACCCTGACTAACTCAATTATCTCAATTAACTCAATTAATTTTGGCACTATCCTGTCGTTTGCATAAGCTAAACCATACCGCTAACGCATCTTCTAAAACTGGAACTCCTAGAACCTCTAGAAAAGCGCAGCGACTTAAGAGAACTAGAACAACTAGAGGAAGCGCAGCCTAAAGCCAATGGCAAAAGGCTAATGGCTAATAGCAAAAAAAAGCAACTTCACAATCGCGAAGTTGCTTTTTTTACAATTGTACTAATAATTACCAGATAGACACTCGTTTCTCAGGAGCAAGGTAGAGAGGGTCACCCTCTTTGATGCCGAATGCCTCGTACCATGCGTTGATGTGTGGAAGCGCACCGTTAACACGCCAACGTCCGAGCGAGTGAGGGTCGGACTTGGTGCGGAGGATAATCTCCTCGTCACGGATATTGCCTGCCCAAACATTAGCGTAGGCGATGAAGAAACGCTGTGCGGCGGTGAGACCGAACTTGTCGGCAAGAGGAGCATCCTTGGTTGCGTTGCAGAATGCCTGGTAAGCAACCTGAAGACCACCGTGGTCGGCGATGTTCTCGCCAAGGGTGAATGCACCGTTAGCGTGGATTGTGTCGATAACGACGATGTTGTTGAAGTAGTTCTCCATAACCTTGGTGCGCTCCGTGAACTTGGCACGGTCCTCGGCTGTCCACCAGTCGTTGAAGTTTCCGTTCTTGTCGAACTTAGAACCCTGGTCGTCAAAGCCGTGAGTCATCTCATGACCGATAACGACACCGATTGCGCCATAGTTGAAGGCATCGTCAGCACTCATATCGAAGAATGGGTATTGGAGGATGCCGGCAGGGAAGCAAATCTCGTTGGTTGTAGGGTTGTAATATGCGTTGACTGTCTGAGGGGTCATGAGCCACTCGTCTTTGTCAACCTCTGGACGGTCAAGTTTCGAGAACTCGTACTGTGCGTTGAACTTGCTGAGTTTCTTGCACATAGCCCAATATGTGTCGTTAGCGTCAACGCCAACAGAAGAGTAGTCGCGCCATGTCTTAGGGAAACCGACCTTAACGTAGATAGCGTCAATCTTCTCAAGAGCCTTTGTCTTGGTGTCAGCACCCATCCAGTCAAGGTTCTGAATACGCTGCTTGTAGGCCTCCTTGAGGTTGGCAACGAGAGTCTCCATGCGGTCCTTGTTGGCCTGTGGGAAGAACTTGTCGCAATAGAGGTGACCGAGAGCCATGCCGAGCTGTCCGTTAACCATTGAAGTGGCACGTTTCCAACGTGGCTGCTGCTGCTCCTTGCCTGACATTACTTTGCCAAAGAATGCAAAGTCGATGTCGGAGATAGAGTCTGAGAGATAGCCGGCGGCGTTGCTCATCAGGGCAGCTGTGGCGTATGACTTCAGTGTCTCGACAGGAGTCTTGGCAAGAATCTCAATCATGGTGTTGATGACCTTTGGCTGACCGATGTTGACCTGCTTAGGCTGTACACCGACCTCGGCGAAATATACATCCCATGCGAAACCAGGGAAAGAGTCTTTCAGCTGCTCGATGGTGTAGAGATGATAGTTAGCGGCATCGTCACGGAGCTCAACGTTTGTGCTGTGAGCGATGGCGAGTTTGTACTCAAGGTCATAGACAGCCTTCGCCTGAGCCTCGGCATTCTTGACACCGGCGATGTTGAGCATCTGAGCCATGTAAGGAACGTAAGCGTCGCGAACCTTGGTGGTTGCAGCGTCGTTGTCGAGGTAGTAATCACGCTCGCCCATACCGATACCTGCCTGAATGATGTAGAGCAAGTACTGCTTTGCGTTCATAATGTCTGCGTCAACGTACATTCCGAAGAAGAGGTTAGCCACGTCACGACCCATGAAGCGTGCGAAATCCTCGGCAGTCTTGATTTCAGCGATTGCCGCAAGATCCTCGGCAAGAGGCTCGACGCCCTCGGCATTGCGACGGGTAGAGTCCATTGCGGCGTTGTAGAGGTCTTTGATTTTCTGTGCCTCCGTACCTGTTTTCTGCTCGCCCTTCACAATCTCGTCAATGAGTTGGCGGAGTTGCTCGCGGTTGTTCTCTGCCAAAAGGTCAAAAGACCCAAAACGAGAGTACTCGGCAGTGAGCGGATGAAGCTTCTGCCATCCGCCGGTAGCGTAGTTGTAGAAATCGACACCCGGCTGAACGGTGGTGTCCATGTTTTCCTCAAGGATTCCTGCTCCGAGAGTGTCTTCAGCCTTTTTGTCGCAACCAGTGATAATCATAGCCATAGTTGCAAGAGTTAGGAAAAATAACTTTTTCATTTTATGCTTTACGATAATTATAGTTTGCATCCATTGTTGCAGCAATCTGGTCGTTAATCATAACGGCAAAATCACGAGGTGTCATCGTGCCTTGGTCGCCTTCGCCTTGACGGCGTACGGCAATCTTACCCTCGTTCATCTCGTTCTCACCGACGATGAGCATATAAGGGATACGCTTGAGTTCGTTGTCGCGTATCTTGCGGCCAATCTTCTCGTTACGGTCATCCACGCAAGCGCGCACACCGTAGTTCGAGAGGTCGTTGACAACCTTCTGCGCATAGTCGTTGAACTTCTCGGAAATAGGGAGAACGACAGCCTGGTCTGGTGTGAGCCAGAGAGGGAACTTGCCGCCAGTATGCTCGATAAGCACAGCCACGAAACGCTCCATAGAGCCGAAAGGCGCACGGTGAATCATTACAGGGCGGTGTTTCTGGTTGTCGGCACCTGTGTATTCGAGCTTGAAGCGCTCAGGGAGGTTGTAGTCAACCTGAATAGTACCCAACTGCCATTTACGGCCGATAGCGTCCTTGACCATGAAGTCGAGTTTAGGACCATAGAAAGCAGCCTCGCCAATCTCCTTGTGAGCCTTGAGACCTTTGTATTCGCAAGCCTTTACAATCGCAGCCTCAGCCTTCTCCCAAACCTCGTCAGAACCGATGTACTTCTCGTGGTTGTTAGGGTCACGGAGAGAAATCTGAGCCTCGAAGTTCTTGAAGTCAAGAGCGTTGAAGATGATGAAGATGATGTCCATAACCTTCATGAACTCCTCCTCAAGCTGGTCAGGGCGGCAGAAGATGTGAGCATCGTCCTGAGTGAACGAACGTACACGGGTAAGACCGTGAAGCTCGCCTGACTGCTCATAACGATAGACTGTGCCAAACTCGGCATAGCGGAGAGGAAGGTCTTTATAAGAGTGAGGTTTAACCTTGTAAATCTCGCAGTGGTGAGGGCAGTTCATTGGTTTGAGCAGATACTCCTCGCCCTCCTCTGGAGTGTGGATTGGCTGGAAAGAGTCCTTGCCGTATTTAGCGTAGTGACCTGAAGTCACCCAGAGTTCCTTCTGACCAATGTGAGGGGTGATGACCTGCTGATAGCCGAAGCGACGCTGAATCTCGGAGAGGAAATCCTGAAGACGAAGGCGGAGCTGTGTGCCACGAGGCAACCACAGAGGCAAACCTTTGCCGACAGCCTCGGAGAAAGCGAAGAGTTCAAGTTCCTGACCAATCTTGCGGTGGTCACGTTTCTTTGCCTCTTCCAAGAAAGCCAGATACTCGTCGAGCATCTTCTTCTTAGGGTATGTGATACCATAGATACGTGTCATCTGAGGGCGTTTCTCATCACCACGCCAGTAAGCACCGGCGACTGAGAGGAGCTTGATAGCCTTGATGTCGGCTGTGTTAGTGATATGTGGACCACGGCAGAGGTCTGTGAAAGCACCGTTTGTGTAGAGTGTTATGGTGCCGTCAGCAAGGTCGTTGATGAGCTCACATTTGTAAGTCTGACCACGGTCCATAAACATTTTCAACACTTCAGCCTTTGAGATGTCACGACGTGTGATATCCTCTTTGCGTGCAGCCAGTTCTGCCATTTTTTTCTCAATTGCAGGGAGGTCGGACTCTTTGATGACGGTGCCTTCGGCTGGCATTACGTCATAGTAGAAGCCGTTCTCGATTGCAGGGCCGATGCCGAACTGGATTCCAGGGTACAACTCCTGAAGAGCCTCAGCCATAAGGTGGGCGGATGTGTGCCAGAAAGCGTGCTTGCCTTCTGCGTCGTCCCACTTGTGGAGCTGGATTGTGCAATCCTCGTTGATTGGACGGTTGATTTCCATAATCTGGTCGTTGACCGTCGCTACGAGAATGTCAGCAGCAAGACGTGGCGAGATGCTTTCGGCAATCTGGTACGCCGTAGTTCCTTCAGCGTATTCGCGTACGGAACCATCGGGAAATTTTACTTTAATCATTTTGTTTGGTTTTTTATATATTTAATGATGATGAAATAATAACTTGGTACAATCTTATTTTTATATCATAATGCAACCCCTGTAAAGACGGAGCCTGCTCCGTCTCCAAACAATATATGCTTTTCAAATCGTACCAATTTATTATTTAACCCTGACTTAATGTGTTTTGTCTTATTTGCCTTATCCCATACCTAAAGGCATGGATGGATTGTCTGCTTATCTTCCAGCCATAGGAATGGCTGGCTATCTTATCTGATGCCTAGTGATGATGAAATAATAACTTGGTACAATCTTATTTTTATATCATAATGCAACCCCTGTAAAGACGGAGCCTGCTCCGTCTCCAAACAATATATGCTTTTCAAATCGTACCAATTTATTATTTAACCCTGACCTAACGGCATCAAACGTTTTTCCATCGGCTCGTTAGAATATTCTTTCTTGCCGACAATTTAATTCACTCTATCCATTTTCTCGTACTTGCCGTCAAGGAAGTACTGTATGTTGCGGCAACAGTTGTGGCACATCTCTATGCGGGCGTCAATTGTGCCAGTGCCTATGTGCGGTGAGAGGACTACGTTGTCGAGGGTGTAGAGCTCAGGGGTGAGTTTTGGCTCGAACTCGTAAACGTCAAGACCTGCACCGAAGAGTTTGTGGCTTTGCAATGCACGTACCAACGCCGCCTCGTCAACGCATGCGCCACGGGCGGTGTTTATTAGGATTGCGCCATTTTTCATGAGACCAAAAGCCTGCTCGTCTATGATGTGGTGTGTCTCAGGGGTATAAGGGCAATGGAGGGATACGTAGTCAGATTTGCGGAGGAGTTCGTCAACCTCGACGAATGTGGCGTTGTACTCTTTTTCCTCTTCGGGGGTGAGACGGTGGCGTTTGTTGTAGAGTATCTTCATTCCGCAGGCTGAGGCACGACGGGCAACTGATTTGCCGATATTGCCCATGCCTATTATGCCAAGGGTTTTGCCGTAGATGGCCACACCGAGGTTCATCATCACGCCAAACTCAATGTCGGAATTTGGCATGCGCATACGGCGGTCAAGTTCGGCAACACGGTGAGAGACAGCAAGCATAAGAGTAAAGGCGTGTTCTGCCGTTGGCTCGATGACAGGCAGAGGGGTGTTAGTAACTATCAGGTTACGTTCACCTGCCGCCTTGAGGTCAACATTGTTAAAACCTACGCCAAAGTTAATAATAGCCTTCAGTTTGCTGCCAGCCATTATCATCTCGCGGGTGATTTTGTAGTCAAATGTTGAGATTATGAAATCTGCCTCGGGAATAAGGGCAAGAAACTCCTCGGGGGTGAATTTGTGTTTTTCGGGCATTATCACATAGTGATTTGCCATTTCGGTGAAGCCTTCACGGGGGAGTTTTGTGGTGATTAGTATATTCATAGATTTTATTTATTTACCAAGTGTAAGCATCAGGGTGAGACATCCAGTTGTTATGCGCACGTAGGGTTTGCTCAATGACATCACGTGCGCAACCTCGTCCACCCTCTTTGTCAGACACATAAACAGCGATTTCAAGAATCTCGGGGGCAGCGTCGGCAGGACAAACCGGCACTCCCACTCTCTCCATAACTTTGAGGTCGGGTATGTCGTCGCCCATATAGATAATCTGGCTGTCGTCAAGGCCGTATCTTGCCTTTATGTCCTCGTAGGCAGCAACCTTGTCCGCCTGTGCAAGGTATATGTCGGCGGGGTTCAGTCCAAGGTTCTCAAAGCGCAGACGGACAGCCTCTTCCTTGCCGCCGGTGATTATTCCGATTATGTAGCCAAGGCGGTTGGCAAGGTTAATCGAGTATCCATCCTTGACGTTGCTCATTCGCTGCGGAACACCGTTAGAATCCAGAGGAATTGTGTTTGGGGACAGCACTCCGTCAACGTCGAAGATAAATGCCTTTATGACGTTTAGTTTTTGTTTGAAGTTCATTTGCGGTTCTCTATGTAGTCTGTCAGTATGTTGTATATTTCAAGTTCTTTGGCGTGACCGGCAAGTAATCTTCTATGGGCGTTGATTGTGCCTTTGTCACCACGGACGGCTGGTCCTGTCTGATTGCGGAATGGATTTCCGGTTGCTGCTTTGTCAAGTGTTTCCTGCACAAGGGGCATCAGGAGAGATATGTCAACACCTGCCGAATGTGCAATGTCGTCAGCTATGGTTAGCATGACGTTGGTGAAGTTGTTGGCAAAGACACCGGCAAGGTGCAGTTTCGCCCTGGCTTGGCTATCTAACTTATATATGTGTACCGTCAAAAAGCGTGCCAAAATTTCCATCTGTCCTTCTGTCACATCGTCAGAACCTTCAATAAAGAGAGGAATGCGGCTACAGTCGGCACGTTTTTCACGAGTGAAGGTCATGAAAGGGTAGAAAACCCCATATTCCCGACACCCTGCCTCACGGAAAACCTCTATGCCACAAGTGCCAGAAGTGTGAATGTGAATGCCTTGCGAAAACGGCATTTTCCATTGTGGAACTTGTCGCAGGACATCGTCTTTCAGGCAGTATATATAAAAATCCGCATCACGCACTACCTGTGAAAGGTCGGTTATTGCCTCGGTGTTTATCTGATTGGCAAGCCGTGAGGCTGATTCTGTTGTGCGGCTATAGACCTGACGAATGTTCAGTCCTGCGTCACGCAAGGCGAGGGCAAGGTTTGTCGCCACGTTTCCAGCGCCAATGAAGACTATTTCAGAACTTGTCGTAATGGATTTTGTCATAGAGCAGTTTGTCGAGGTCGTAAGGTTTGCGCTCCTCGTTCTTGTAGCCAAGAGAGACGATGTTCATCACCTCAAGTTCGGCAGGAATGCCCAAGAGGGTTTTGATATACTCGCCTGCTGTTTCAGTCTCTGTGTGTTGACGCTTGTAGGTCTGCACCCAACATGAGCCAAGACCAAGGTCGGCAGCCTCAAGTTGGATTATCAGCGAGGCAATCGAGGCATCGCAGAACCAGACGTCGCTCTTGCGAGGGTCGGCACATACGACGATGGCGGCAGCCGCGCCTTCAAGGAGCTGGGAACCCATCTCACGGCTACAGGAGAGGCGTTTGAGCATCTCCTTGTCCTGAACGACAACAAACTCCCAACCGTTGGTGCGTTTTGAGGCAGGGGACATGAGGGCAGCGGTCAGGATTTTATCCAGTTTCTCTTTTTCGATTTGCCGTTCCTCGTATTTGCGGATTGAACGGCGGTTTATCAACAGGTCTAAGAATGACATATTACTTATGCTTTTTAATTCAATTTTCGCAAATGTCCAATTGTTTAGTGATGATGAAATAATAACTTGGTACAATCTTATTTTTATATCATAATGCAACCCCTGTAAAGACGGAGCCTGCTCCGTCTCCAAACAATATATGCTTTTCAAATCGTACCAATTTATTATTTAGTGATGATGAAATAATAACTTGGTACAATCTTATTTTTATGTCACAATGCAACCCCTGTAAAGACGGAGCCTGCTCCGTCTCC
>JAKSNS010000023.1 GCA_024399545.1 Paludibacteraceae bacterium | reverse complement strand
AAAACGAATTCCTCGCAACAATCGACAATGGCGCAGTACCACAGAACGCCCCTGCGGTACGCGACGGAATGAATACCATGGCCACAATCGACGACGACCGTCGCGTGTTCTGGCAGTCGGGTGACGTGATTTCAATCAACGGTGAGGCTTACAGCGCAGAAACAACAGGCAACCCTGTGAAATTCATTGGCGAAGGAGATGCAGGAAGTGCACCTTATCACGCATTCTATCCTGCCAGCATAGCAGGTACAGGCAATGCTGGATCATTGCCAACAGAACAGACGTACACAGCAAACAACAATGTATCAAATCTGCCAATGTATGCAATGGGTGGAGGTGACAGGGTACTCACCTTCCACAACATCTGCTCAGTGCTGAAGATAACCGTTCCAGGATATGCGGCAGGTGCTGACAGAATAGTCGTATCTTCCGACCAGCAGATGAATGGCGAGTTCACGGTACAAAATACAGATGATGATAAACTTGTAGCTGTCATGAGTGGTATTCCAGAAGATGCGGCTGATCCTGACGGTTACAGGAAAGTGACAATGAAGACTGAGAATGAAGAAGAGAATTTTGGAGAGAATGATGTTGTCTATATCGCAGTGCCAGCACAGGCATACACCAACTTAAGGGTGGAGTTCCTCGATGGCACAACCTCATTGTGGAACAAGACCATTGACAAATGCACACTGAACGTGAACCAGATACATAACATCAACATGACACGTAAGGAACTTTGCTTTACAGCGGTTGATGCTAATGTAACGGTATCAATATTAAATCTGCCAACTCTCCTTGACGCATCTTACAACCCTGTGACAATACAATATTCAACTGACGATGGTTCAACTTGGCCTAACTATGAATATTCGACAACTATTACCCTTAATAATATAGGTGACAAAGTCTATTTCCGTGCAAGTAAAAATCACCAAGGACAATTCTATTATCAATATAATAAAGCCTTTTTCGCATTTAGCGGAAAAGTCAAGGCTTCAGGCAACATAATGTCACTTTACGGACCAGATTGCCCAGACGATATTACACTTCCTAGTCTTGCTTTTGGATACATGTTCTATAATGCAGCTAATCTCGTGACAGCACCAGAATTGCCGGCTACGAATTTAGGTGATTATTGTTACAGTAATATGTTCAATGGTTGTACCGGTCTTATTTCAGGACCAAAAGTATTACCTGCTAAAACATTGACTGAAAGTTGTTACTATAATATGTTCAATGGTTGTCGCAACCTTACTACAGCACCAAAAATACTTGCAGAAACCTTGGCTGCAAGTAGTTGCAATGCTATGTTCAGTAATTGTAACAGCCTGCAAGAAGTGTATATATATGCGAAAGCAGGTTTTAATGAACCGAGCTGTTTATATAACTGGTTATACAAAACTGCAAGCGGTGGTACTATACATTGTGCTTCGGGAACGGGCTATCAATATACAGGAGACAGAAGTTATACAAATTGGACTGTCATTGATGATCTCTCTAATCCTTAATTAGGCATATCAACAAAATAAAGGAGCAATCCCCAAGAAGTCATAAGGGCTTTCGCGGGGATTGTTTTCTATAGGATACTATCGCTATAACATCCTGCGCGCTATATTGTAAATGACAATCCCAGCCGTGACGGCTACGTTAAGCGAATGTTTCGTACCGTACTGCGGCAATTCGATACAACCGTCAGCCATATCAATCGCCTCCTGTTGTACACCGTTGACCTCGTTGCCCAATATTATGGCATACTTTACCCCTTCCTCAGGCACAAAGTCGTCTAACGACATAGAGTCCGTAGCCTGCTCAACAGCCATTATCCTATAACCTTGTCCCTTCAACTGACGGAGTGCGTCAAGTGTGTCGTCAAACTGCTGCCAGTCAACCGAAAACTCCGCGCCAAGGGCGGATTTGTGGATTTCGGCGTTTGGTGGTGTCGCCGTAATGCCGCAAAGCATAATACGCTCAACACGGTAAGCGTCGGAAGTCCTGAATATTGAACCTACGTTGTTCAGCGACCTTATGCCGTCGAGGACGACAACGAGGGGAATCTTGCGTGATGCCTTGAACTCAGCCGTAGATATGCGGATAATCTCTTCTGTGACGAGTTTCTTCATAATTAATGTGCGAAAGAAAAAGGTGCAACCCTATGGGAGAGGGATGCACCTTCGGAAAAGTTATGGTAAACTATGAGAAAAATTTATTTCACGCGTTCGCAGTAGCTACCGTCACGAGTGTCGATGCGTATCGTCTCGCCCTCGTTGATGAAGAGAGGCACACGGATTTCGGCACCAGTCTCCACGGTGGCAGGTTTCATTGTGTTAGTAGCAGTATCACCCTTAAGGCCAGGCTCGGTGTAAGTCACCTTCAACTCAACCTTAGTAGGAAGTTCGGCGAAAAGGATAGTCTCGGTAGAAGAGTCAACGACGACATCGCAGATGAAACCCTCTTTGAGGAACTCAACGCCAGTGATAAGGTCGTGAGCAATAGGCACCTGGTCGTAAGTCTCCTGATTCATAAAGATGTATTCCTCACCCTCTTTGTAAAGATACTGGTAAGGGCGACGCTCGACGCGCACATCCTCAAGTTTCTCACCGATGTTGAAACGGCGTTCAATAACTCGACCGTCAACTACATCCTTGAACTTAACGTTCATGATGGTGTTACCTTTACCTGGTTTGCGGTGTTCAAACCAAACGACAAAATAGAGACGGCCGTCCATACGGATACAAACGCCATTCTTTACATCCTGAGAGTTGATCATAAGTGTGTATTGCTTTTTTTGAAAAAATCCAACCGCTTTTGGGCAATTGGATTCTGAGTTGTTAGTTGCGGAGGCAGGACTCGAACCTACGACCTTCGGGTTATGAGCCCGACGAGCTACCACTGCTCCACTCCGCGCCATTATTCCATAAGGACAGAGCCCTTCTGAAATCGAGTGCAAAGGTACGGTTTTTTTTTGAAACGACCTAATTTTTTCAGTTAAAAATCATTAATGATTTTTGCGACCTTCTCCATCAGCCATTTTGGTGTGCTTGTAGCACCACAAATGCCTACTGATGAGACATTAACGAACCATTTACGTTCAATCTCATCAATGGAATAAATATGATGGGAGTTAGGGTTAACAGCCTTGCATTCGTCAAAAAGTATGCGTCCATTGCTTGATTTTTTCCCGGCGATGAACAGAATAAGGTCGTATTGCTCTGCAAAACGACGTATGTTTGGTATGCGGTTAGCGACTTGGCGGCAGATGGTGTCGTGGTAAGTAAAAGGCGTGCCAACAGGGATGTTTTGTTGTATATTCCGCACAATCTCGTTGAAAGTCGATATTGACATTGTAGTCTGGGAGAAGAGGATAACCTCCCTATGGAGGTCTAACTTCTCTAGGTCATCAATAGACTCAATAATGATTGCCCTGTTGTCGCATTGCCCATTCAAACCTATAACCTCGGCATGACCAACTTTGCCGTAAATGACAATTTGCGCCTGAGGGTGTGCTGTGTAAGCCTGCTTGATTTTGTTCTGCAACTGCAACACGACAGGGCATGTGGCATCAATAATCTGTATGTTGTTGCGCTGGGCAAGCGAATAGGTGGCAGGAGGTTCGCCGTGTGCCCTCAACAGGACGGTAGTATCATGTAAAACAGAGAATTGTTCCTGGTCAACACACGTCAAGCCAGACTCGGCAAGACGTTCCACCTCCTGTCCGTTATGGACAATATCGCCAAGGCAGTAGAGCGTCCCATGGTTTTGCAACTCCCTTTCAGCCCTTGTTATCGCACGGACAACACCGGGGCAGAAACCCGAATTTTCATCAATGGATATTTTCATATTGTCAAAATTCCGCCGCCCATTTGACAGAGAACAACTGTGCGTCAGGATTCTCACGGTATGTACAACGGAACATAAATTGTATTTTGAAGAACGACAAAAGGTTGCTTAAGCCAAAACCACATTCTATATAAGGAAGGTCACCCCATGGCTGTGTGGCAGAATGCAAAGGCAACGGACTTTTGGCTACAAGCACGCCGTAACCTATGTTGAGATATATATCCTCACGTATGCCCAAGCGTTTAATACCAGGAATATATCCAAACAGATAGCCATGAGTCTGATACCTCAGCGTACCAGTGAAAAGAGCGTCAGAAGCGAACTCCAACTGGTTTAAAAGAGTGAAATCGTTTACCATATTCAAAGAGCCTCGCGAGGTGCGGATATAGTCCAAGAGAGAGAAAGGCACTGTTCCAAAAGTACCTGACGCACGTGCGGTCCACGTCAGACGACCAAAACCAACAGGTGTCTTTTGCTCGGCATAAACACCTAATTTCCCGTAATGGCCATGCTCATTTTCGGTCCTGAAATACCCACTTTCGGCATAAATGTGGACAACAGGCAGGGTTGAGTTGAAATAGTACCTTTGGAAATAACTTTCGTAACATCGCTGTTTCCATGCCAAACGCACGTCAGACTTCACCGCCACGTTGTCTATGTTAGAGAAACCACCACTACCCTCCCGCAACTGCGACAAATCACACTCGACCCTCTGCGCATAAACAGCTGCACCGAACCTGAAATCCGTTTTACCAACCTTAGTCTCGTAATTGTACGTCGCCGATAAAATAGTGCGTAAATCGTTGTTAGCACGCATCTTAATCTGCGAAAGCGAGTTCATCAGGTTGTCAGCGTCGTTGATATTGTTCTCGTCGAATATGCGAGTATCGTCAAAACCGTATTTGTAGCTTTTATGGTCATAGCCGAGAACCCAATGGTGACGTAAATCGGAAGTGCGGAATTTGACATTCCCCCCATAAAGCATTTGCTTTGCCTTATGCGCATAACCGAAATATCCACCAAACGAGACATTATTCAGACAATGCTGGTTAGTCCTAAGCGATATTTGAGGTGTCGCACCGTCGCGCTTGTTATAGTGGAAAAGGTTGAAAATAGGTCCGATGTCAATAGGTCCGGCGTGTATGTGTTGCGCAAGCAATAGGTCGAATGTATATTTAACCGCCCTCACCAGTTTTGAATCTTTTATCGAGTCTATGCGTATGCTGTTGCTATCGGCAGCAAGCGGTTTTGGCAGAGAGGAGTAATAGGAATCCTCGAAAACCATTGCCCCTAATATGTTGACGTTTTTAATCTTCAACGGGTTGATACCCAATGAAAGCGCCTGCGAGGACGTTGTGTCGTTGTGCGAGAAGCAAAATGAGTTCAGTATATTGATATTAGTGTAAGGCGACGTCTTGATGTCGGATGCTGTTATCCGCCAAGTGGTTGAATCAACGTCGATTGTACCCTGAAGATAAAGCCCGTTCGTGGATTTTGGCTTGAACTGTAACCTGTATGTCTTGCCCTGTGGCGAGAAGGTGGAATCTAAAAGATAGACATTGTAATAAACACCAGAAGAGCGGGTTATGGGCGAGAGGAAATTGTAACCAAGTATAGTAACATAACTGTTGTAGAGGTTGACTGACGGGCTGAAATTCGATATTAGGTTATGCCAATGCTCACGATCCATAACAGGAAGGAAATTCTCCGTTATGTATCCACCATTATTCTTTACTGAGTAATATGCCGGCAATGAGTAAGTGGAGTCGTCATGGGATATGAGACCTGCCTTTATGTCGTTAAAAAGTCGGCGTTGCTGAATGCGGTTAGGAATATCGGTCAGGTTTACATGCGTCGTTGTCTGACGGAAATCAGGCAACATAGTATCTTTACGATGTTTATATACATTATTTATAATTCGCAAAGCGTCACGGTTGTCGGGCCTAACGACAATAGCATCAATGGGTAAATAATCCTCGTCAAGGAAAATGTTGAGCATCTGGTCATGACCGTAATCAAGCCTGACAGTCTTTCGCTTATAGCCTACGACAGAAACGACGAGACTGCGTTGGGGTTCGTTGCTGCGTAGGTAGAAAAAGCCCTCATCGTTGGTGATTCCACCGTTTTTCGTGCCAGAAAACCAAACATTTGCAGCAGGTAGCGGCACAGAGTCGGCACTCATAACCTGCCCAATAACAACAATGTCACGTGCAGACAAACCACATGACGACAAAATGAGAAGGAGTAATATAATAGTTTTCGAGTATCGCAAAGTGTCAATGAATTACCAGACTATCTTATCCAGTATGTTATTGAAATAGGCAATGGCGACACCATAATTGGTGATAGGCACGCCTGCTTCCTTAGCCATCGCTATACGGGACAACATCTGCTGCCGCCCAATCATACAAGCACCGCAATGTATAATCAGGTCATAACCCTTGTCACACTGGAAATCATTGCCTGACGCAATGTCGAAAGTAATCTGAGGGGATATTTTCTTGTGTATAAGAGCAGGTATTTTTTCACGCCCTATATCCTCCGACAGGGGTGCATGTGTACAAGCCTCGGCAATTAGTACACGGCTGCCTGCTTGGAGCGTTGACAAATGTTTAGCACCTTCAATGAAAACAGAAATGTCACCTTTCCACCGTGCGAACAGGACAGAAAACGAAGTCAGAGGCACGTTGGCAGGCCTATTCTGGAACACATAAGCGAAAGCCTGAGAGTCAGTGACGATTAAATCGGGTGTTTTGGCAAGTTTGGCGAGTGTAGCCGTCATTTGCTCCGTTGTGCAGCATAATGCTGAACAACCGTAGTCTAACAGTTCACGGATTGTCTGAACCTGGGGCAAGATAAGCCTACCAGCAGGTGCCTGCGTGTCAACAGGCATAACAAGCAGTACTGTGTCTCCAGGTTTGACAAGATGCGTGACAATACCCATACTGTCCTGCACCTTACTGTGCGAAAAACCAATAGCCTCAAGCAGAGGTTCACGTCCTTCGCCAGTCAAGGCATTTACACGAATACTGCCCTTATATATACCGCCTGAGCCAAAATCGTTAGTAACTACAATGGTTTGAGGCACTTGGGCTCGTATCATCTCCAACCATTTCCATGCCTTCGCCAACTGTCCGCCCTCCAAAAAAGAGGGAATGACGAATATGGCAATGTCACATTTCCTGAGTTCATCTTTCGTCCTTGAAACACGCATATTGCCAAGAGCGGAAGTGTCGTCATAGCCAGGCGTGTCAATGAATACGCATGGTCCAACGCCATTAATCTCCATCGTCCGAGACACAGGGTCAGTCGTAGTCCCAGCCACAGGACTTACAATGCTGACCTGCTGAGCGGTAAGGCAATTGACCAACGTCGATTTACCAGAATTGGCAGGACCGAAAATTCCTATCGTAGTACGTCGTATCATAAATCCAAAAGACCTTCAGGAATGGAACAAACTATTGTCTTACTTTCAGTTATCAGATTGTGGACCTCCAAAGCGGCGGTTGGCACAAGATGACCATCGACAGAGAAGAGAATGTTAGCCGTAGAGTCGTCATAATCATCTACAACGCCCAGTTTCTTTCCTTGGCTGTCAACGAGCGTATATCCAACATAGAAAGCCGGCGATAGTTCATCCTCGTCACTTTCGATAACGTAACAGTCGTCAACAAAAGCATCCTGATTGACCAATGAATGCAAATCCTTGTCGTTCATTCGGCAGAACGAAACAAGCACCACATAATCCCCCCGATAACGAACGCTATCAATCTCGAAAGGCACAAACAGTCCGTCAACAGACGAAAGGATGAAATTGCATTCATCGAAATCCACGTCAATATCCAACAGGAGGTTAATCTCGCCGTTGACACCGTGTGTCTTACCGAATTTTCCTATTCTTGTCATATCAGTTCTTTTTACGTACTTCGCACCTCAACTCCTCACGTGTAGGTTTGGGGAGATGGAACTCCCGCTTGCCATTCTTCAAGGCACGGAGGACAAGGAAAAGTCCAAGTACGATGAAAGGTACGGATAGCCACTGACCCATATTGAAAGTCATGTCAGCCTCGAAGGCGGATTGGTCGTTCTTGAAAATCTCGATAATAGGACGAGAGATGAAAATCCCCAAGAATCCAGCACCAGAGATAAGCCCATAGTATTTGCCACCATCCTTTTTCCAATAAATCCACATTACTATGACAAACGTAATGGCGTATGCCAAAGCCTCATATAGTTGCGTAGGGTGACAAGGCAGAAGATTGCCCGATTGGTCAAAGAACTGCTCCTCGCCACGAAGGAACAGGAACGCCCAAGGGACATCTGTTGGATGACCGTAAATCTCGCTGTTCATCAAGTTGCCAAGGCGAATCATAACCGCCAGAGCCGGTGCGCCGACAAAGATACGGTCGCCAAGCCACCAAATCTTTTGCTTCGTCATATAGACAGACAACAGCCATGTGCAGAGAACCACAGCGATAGCACCGCCATGACTTGCCAAACCGCCGTGCCATATCATAAGAATTTCGGAAATATGCTGGGAATAGTAATCCCAATCGTAGAAAAACACATGTCCAAGGCGTGCTCCAAGAATGGTGGAAATGACTATCCAGATGAAAGTCTTGTCAGTCCAGCTAGCTGGCGCTCCGTCATGTTTGAAAGTTTTGTCAATGCAGGTTATCGCTATAAGAAAACCAATGGCATAGAAAAGACCGTACCAGCGTACCTGCAAAGGGCCAAGTGTGAATAGCACTGGGTCGGGATTCCAAGTGATGTAAGATAACATTATAAGAATGGGTTATATTGTTTTTCGTCTGAAATAGTAGTGTAAGGGCCATGGCCACAATACACTTTGACATTGCCAGGGAGTATTATGAGTTTGTTTCGTATTGAGTTTATAAGTTCAGAATAACTGCCGCCGTCAAGGTCAGTCCTACCTACCGAGCCATTGAAGAGCGTGTCGCCAGAGAATAGCAACGCATCTTTATCGGCATAAAAACAGAGTCCTCCACGTGTATGTCCAGGCGTGGCAAGAACTTTCAGGGTCGAGTCTCCCAAAGTTATTGTATCTCCTTCTTTCAATGGTTGTATTTTCAGTGTGTCAACCTGCGAGTCAATATACGAAGACGGTATCCCGAACGACTCGGCCTGTTGACGCATGGCGCGCAGCAATGACGAATCTTCGGGTGAAGCCTCAAGTTGCAAACCATAACGTTGACACACCCACGCAACACCGAAACAGTGGTCAAGATGCAGATGGGTATTGAGGATGTGCCTTACCTTTAGTTGGTGGTTCTCGATGAAACATTCTATCTCAAGCCTCTCTTTCTCAGTCAAAGCACCACAATCTATGATTGCTGTTTCAAGGCTCACATTGTCCCAAAGGACAAACGTGTTCTCTTGGAATGGGTTATTGATGAATTGCTTAACTTCCATATACTATTACGATCTCAAAGGCATATATACAACCTTTTTGGTTTTGAAATACTCCTCATTGAACCAGTCTGACAGTTCATAGATTGTAGCAATATTGCGAAATGGGAAGACTTCATTTTTCAAGTCACCCCCTTTTAGGCATATAAGTCCGTTGGGCAGCGCATTGTGCGACTGTCTTGAGACATTTTTCTTGGACAGACGCACGAGGGTCAGCAAATCCATTGCCGCACGCGAGATTACAAAGTCGAATTTGGTGGAAATCTCCTCTATCCTACTGTGTATAAACTCAACGTTCGTCAGTCCTATGGCAGACGCCACCTCCTGCGCCACCTTTAGCTTTTTACCTATAGAGTCAAGCAGCGTGAAATGGCACTCGGGGAAAAGTATCGCAAGTGGAATCCCAGGGAAACCACCTCCCGTACCAACGTCGATGAGTGTTGTACCAGGTTGGAAATTCAAGAGTTTCGCAATGGCAAGCGAATGCAACACATGGTGTTCATAGAGATTGTCGATATCCTTGCGTGAAATCACATTGATTTTGGAATTCCAATCGGCATACAAATCGAAGAGTCTGCCAAACTGAAACCTCTGACCATCAGATAGATTTGGCCAATATTTAACTATTTGTTCCATATAAAATATTCAACTTGCAAAGGTAGTTATTTTTTTTTGAATATTGGTTGCGATGACCCAAAAAAAGCGCATTTCCTGCATTTGTTTCATGATTTGTGCAATTTATAAATTATTTTCACATTAAAACAACCGATATGTCGTAACTTTTGTGTTACTTTGCAGCGGAATTTAGTCACGAAAGTTTTACCTCCCGAACTGGTTTCATTTTTACGGCAAGGGAATCCACTTTCTTTTATTAACAACATGTGAATCAATGGAAATTGGTTCACCTAAAACACTTCAAAAATGGAAATAGAAGCTAAAGTTAAGGAAATGATTGCAGAGAAACTCAGCGTTGAATTGTCACAGGTTACTGACAGCGCAAGCTTCACCAACGACCTCGGTGCTGATTCGCTCGATACAGTCGAACTCCTTATGGACTTTGAAAAAGAGTTTAACGTGAAGATTGCTGAAGAGGATGCAGAGAAAATAGCAACCGTGGGCGATGCTATCGATTTCATCAAAAATCATCAGGCATAATCAGACCGGTTTATGGAATTAAAGCGAGTTGTAGTTACCGGATTAGGTGCGATTACACCCGTTGGAAATACTGTCCCATCTATGTGGGACAGTATTGTAAATGGACATAGCGGAGCGGCGATGATTACCAAATTCAATGCGGATTTGTTCAAGACAAGGTTTGCATGTGAGGTTAAGGATTTCATCGCAGGTGAACATATTGACCCTAAACTGGCACGAAAGATGAACCCTTTCTGCCAATATGCGGTTGTCTCAGCCAATCAGGCTATTGCTGACAGCCACCTTGATTTGGAAAAAGAGAACCTGGACAGAATAGGTGTGGTAATAGGCGTAGGCGTTGGTGGACTGAGTTCGTTCGAGAGTGAAATAAAGGAATATTTCCTTGACGAAGAGGCAGGCCCAAGATTCACGCCATTCTTCATACCAAGGATGATTATTGACATGGCGGCTGGTTTCGTCTCAATAATCAATGGGTTCAAAGGCCCCAATTACGCCACGGCATCTGCTTGCGCCTCTTCGACGCATGCGCTCATAGATGCTTTCAACCTTATCCGCCTTGGCAAGGCAAACGTTATGGTGGCAGGTGGTTCCGAGGCTGCCGTGACTATTTCCGGCATTGGTGGCTTTGGGGTTATGAAAGCCTTATCGACACGCAACGACGACCCAGAGCATGCCTCAAGGCCTTTCTCCAAATCGCGTGACGGTTTCGTGTTGGGCGAAGGTGGTGCTGCCCTTGTCCTTGAAGAATACGAACACGCCGTGGCTCGCGGCGCATATATTTACGCCGAAATGATGGGCGGTGGTATGACAGCCGATGCAAACCATATGACAGCCCCACACCCTGAAGGCGAGGGGGCAAAACGCGTAATGAACGAAGCACTCATTGACGCAAACCTCAAACCAGAGGACATCGACTATATTAATGTGCATGGCACATCGACAGGTCTGGGCGACATCTCGGAGGTAAAGGCAATCAAAAACCTCTTTGGCGAACACGCCTACAAAATGAACATATCGTCCACCAAGTCCATGACTGGCCATTTGCTTGGTGGAGCAGGTGCGCTTGAGGCTGCTATTTCAGTACTCGCACTGCGAGACGGCATTATTCCTCCAACAATCAACCACGAAGATGGTGACGAAGACCCTGAGATAGATTACAAACTGAATTTCACTTTCAACAAGGCACAGAAACGCGATATACACTACGCAATGTCAAACACCTTTGGCTTTGGTGGGCATAACGCAACTGTGATTTTTAAGAAATGGCAATAATAAAATCTGTCAGGGGATTTACCCCTGAAATAGGCAAGGACACATTCCTTGCGGATAACGCCGCAATCATCGGTGACACTGTCATTGGCGAGGGTTGCAGCATCTGGTTCGGGGCTGTACTACGCGGCGACGTAAACTCAATACGTATAGGCAACCACGTTAACATTCAAGACGGTGCGGTGCTGCACACGCTCTATCAGAAATCAACCATAGAAATTGGCGACTACGTCTCAGTTGGCCATAACGTGACAATCCACGGTGCGAAAGTCGAGGATTATGCCCTGATTGGCATGGGTTCTACGGTGCTTGACGGTGCGGTGATTGGTGCTGGCGCTATTGTTGCCGCAGGTGCTTTGGTGCTTTCAAAGACCATCGTCCCACCAAACACCATCTGGGCTGGCGTTCCAGCCAAACAAGTCAAGGAAGTCGCCCCTGATCAAGCCAAGGAAATCAACCAAAAGATTGCACACAACTACGCCATGTATGCTTCATGGTACAAAGAATAATCAACCATGGTAAAACACATTGTTTGTTTCAAACTTGCCAACCGCACGGACGAACTGATGAAAGCAACAAGGGACATCATCCTTTCGATGCGTGGCAAAGTGCCTTCAGCCATCACTGTTGACGCCAACTGTGACCAACTGCATTCCGCACGTTCTTACGATATTATACTTGAGGTTACGGTCAATGACTGGAAGACACTCGATGAATACCAAAACGACCCTTATCACTGCAACGTGGTCAAGAAACACATGCACGCCGTAGCAGAGGCAAGCATCGCCCTTGACTATGAAATATGATAACAAATGAGAAATTTCATAATACTGGCATTGGCTTCTTTTCTGATGTCAGTTGTTGCTTTGTCGTGTAGCGAAGGTCAAGCCACCGAAGAAAGGACTGAGAAGGCCACCATGGACATTCCGCAGTTCAACTACGATTCCGCCTACTCATACATAGAGCGACAATGCTCTTTCGGACCTCGAGTGCCAGGGACGGAAGCCCATCAATCATGCCTTGACTGGATTGTCTCGTTCTTTAAGGAAAACGGTGCGGACACAGTCATCGTCCAAAAAGGCGAAACAACCCTTTACGACAGCACAAAAAAAACGGTACTTAATGTCATAGCCGTATATGGACAGGAAAAAGAAAACCGTGTGATGCTTTCATCCCATTGGGACAGCCGTCCTTTTGCTGACATGGAAATCCTTAAGGAAAATCGGCAAAAGCCAATCCCTGGTGCTGATGACGGCGCAAGCGGCGTAGGGGTATTGATGGAGGTTGCACGCATAATGAACAACAACCGACCAAAAATGGGTGTTGACATTATACTCTTTGACCTTGAGGATTGGGGCGCCCCTGAGTGGCTTGCCAATGCCTCTGGTGACAATGGTTGGTGCCTCGGCTCACAATATTGGGCACTGCATACACATATTCCAGGCTACAAGGCGCAATTTGGCATTTTGCTTGACATGGTGGGAGGCTCGGAAAGTCGCTTCTTCCGTGAATATTTCTCAGAGACTTCAGCCAAATGGCTTAATGACAAGATTTGGAACACAGCCAAGGAGATAGGCCTATCCAACCGTTTCATTGACCAAACGGGTGGGGCAATCACTGACGACCATATACCAGTCATGCAACATACTGGGATACCTTGCATAGACATCGTATCATTTAATCCTGAAGGTGATGCAGGGTTTCCTGATTATTGGCATACCCTTCACGATAATATGGACAACATCTCCAAGGCAACACTTGCGGATGTCGGCAAACTACTTCTCACATTGTTATATCAGTGACGTTAAAAAGCAGGTACGATATGACCCACAAGTATGAGGCAGGCGTTGACGAAGCCGGTCGCGGCTGCCTTGCAGGTGATGTCTATGCTGCCGCCGTCGTTTTCCCTGCCGACTACGAAAACGAGGAAATCAACGACAGCAAGAAACTGTCGCCACGCAAACGTGAACAATTGGCTGAGGTCATAAGGCAACATGCGCTGGCTGTAGGAGTAGGCATTGCCACTGTGGCAGAGATAGACGAAATTAACATCCTCAATGCCGCAATGCTTGCTATGAAACGAGCATTGGACAAGGTACATAAACAGATGCCTATCGACTTTATCCTGGTCGATGGCAACAGATTTCCTGGAGTTGACTACGCAGTGCATAAAACCATAGTCAAAGGCGATGCTACTTATCTTTCCATTGCCGCCGCCTCTATCATAGCAAAAACAGAGCGAGACAAGGCAATGAAAAAACTTGCCGTAGATTACCCATACTACAGTTGGAACGTCAACGCAGGCTACCCAACGAAGAAACACCGTGATGCAATTCGCCAATATGGAGCATGCGAACATCACCGCAAATCATTTACCCTACTCAAAATAAACCATAGAGACATTATAAATGAAACTACTGAAAATCTTTAGGCGCAAGCCGACAAAATATCAACAACTACTTGGTTTTCCCGAAAAAGACCCTTCAATCTATGATCGTGCTTTTTCGCATAAATCCATGCAACTGAAGGACGAAAACGGCAAGAAATGCAACAATGAACGGCTTGAGTTCCTTGGTGACGCCGTAATCGAAACTGTAGCCTCGGAATATGTTTATCAACTATACCCTAACCGCAACGAGGGATTCCTGACACAGACCAGAAGTTTCTTGGTACGCCGTCAAACGCTCAACCTGATAGCTGGCAAGATAGGCTTGCATAAATATGTCATCTCCAAGCAGATATTCAATAGCGACAATTTCATGGGAAACGCCTTTGAGGCACTCATTGGCGCAATATACATAGACAAGGGGTTTGAGTCAGCACGTGATTTCCTCTTACGCAGTTTTACTACAATCAAGATAGAGCAACTTATCCGCAAGCAGGAAAACTACAAATCCGAATTGCTGGAATATGCACAGAAAAAACGTGTAAAGGTGCTTTTCAACCTACTTGATGAGAGTAAACTTGAAAACAACGTCTCCCGTTTCAAGGTCGATGTCACAGTTGACGGCACAAATTTAGGACAAGGGATAGGCAAGTCTAAACGAGCCGCCGAACAAGCCGCGGCAAAAGTCGCACTTCGCACATTAAAAAGTAAACAATGCTTCAACACTTCGTCGAAAACAACCTCAAGAAATATGGCTTCAACCACCCAGCCATAAAAATCCGTGACGAACGCAACAATGGTTGGGAAACAAAGCATATTGGCGACATGTGTGCGGATGTCAACACAGTCGCTGGGGCGCTTACAGCCTTTGGCGTAGGCTTCCAGCAGCGTGTTGGAATCTGCTCTAATAATATGTACGAGTCTCTTGTCGTCGATTTTGCAAACTACAGGCTTGGCGCAATCACCGTGCCTATGTTCGCCACATTGTCAATTACCGAACTTGAGTTTATTATCCGCGATGCCGAGATAGAGGTTGTCTGTGCAGGCGAGCAGTTGCAATTTGACCGTCTAAAGACAATCCTGGACAATGGAAACACGACTATCAAGCACATCATTGTCTTTGACCATAGCGTGGTTTTCGCCCCAGACCCACGCATTATCCGTTTCACCGAACTTGCCTCAATTTCAACCGATTTCCCCGAAGTTCAAGTCACGGACAACGACATAGCCACTATTATGTACACCTCTGGCACTACGGGCGAGCCAAAGGGCGTTCTGTTGCTTCACCGCTGTTTCTCAGCAATCTTATATAGTTACCACAAGCGGTTTGATATGATAGGCACGCAGGACAGCCTCCTCTCTTTCCTTCCGATGACCCATATTTTTGCTAAAATCAACGTCTATTATATGTTGATGAATGGAGGGACTATTTACCTTAACCAACACCCTGCCGACATACAAAACGTCCTAAAGGAGGTACGTCCAACCATCATGGCTTCTGTGCCTCGCTTTTGGGAGAAAATATATAATATCATTGAGCAGAAACGCTCAACTATGCCTATCCGCAAACGCCTTTTCACGGCATGGGCAATGACCGTCGGTCGTCGTCGCAACATAGATTACGTCAGGTGTGGCAAAAAGATTCCTCTGATGCTCAGATTGGAATATGCTCTTGCCGACCGTGTCTATTTTGCCAACGTCCGCCGTCTCATCGGGCTTGACCGTGGCAAATATTTCCCTGCCGCAGGTGCAGCCATGTCGCCACACCATATAGAATATTTCCGTTCAATGGGTATTCCTATCCTGCACGCCTATGGGTTGACCGAGACTACGGCAGCCGTTTCATGTTATGCAGACAAAAATTACGTCATTGGCTCTGTCGGGACTCTTATGGATGGTGTTCAGGTACGCATAGACCCTAAAAACGATGAAATACTTGTCAAAGGCGACAGCGTCTGCGCAGGTTACTACCGTCGTCCTGACCTAACCAGCAAGGCATTCTCGGATGGTTGGTTCCACACTGGCGACGCTGGCAGGTTTGAAGGCATAACATTGTACATCAATGACCGTATCAAAGACCTCATAAAAACTTCTAATGGAAAATACGTCTCGCCGCAACAGGTCGAAATGCTACTCCAAAACGATGAATTCATCCGCCAAGCCATTGTCATCGGTGACGGTCGCAACTTCATCACCGCACTTATAGTCCCAGAAAAAGATGCCGTCGAACGTTATGCCTGGAACCATGGCATAGCTTATTACAATTTCGACAACCTACTTGCAAATCCTCAAATTTAT
This sequence comes from Paludibacteraceae bacterium, assembly GCA_024399545.1. GTDB lineage: Bacteria > Bacteroidota > Bacteroidia > Bacteroidales > Paludibacteraceae > Aphodosoma. The sequence continues at coordinate 28,777 of JAKSNS010000023.1, read as the reverse complement.
TCAATCTTCATGCAAAGGATTAACGTATGCCAAACCGACTTGGCACAGTTTGAGCAAGTCAAGAAATTCCGTTTCGTCACCGACGACCTCTCGAAAGACCAAAACTTGACTACCTCAACGCTCAAAATAAGACGTCGTGCGGTCTGCCAAAAGTATTCAAACTTAATAGACGAAATGTACTCCTGAGTTGTCGTTTTGCACGACCTTGAGGCAAAAACATGACGTTTGACTGGACGTTTTGACTACATAACAAGGCAAAAAAGATATATAAAGCACACTAAAAACGGTTGTTGTGAAAAAAATCACCACTATTAAACCATTGATTGACTGAGATATAAAAGAGCAAGAAAATAATATGAAAAAAAAATCCTCTTTTAATGTCACTGTCAGAAAAAATACCTACATTTGCACTGTTTTTATGTACAAATATTTGTTCAACTTTTAAATCAAAAAAAGACAATGAAAAAGTTAGTTTTGTTTATGGCTGTTGCAACTGCCGTTGCATTCGCATCTTGTGGTAACGAAGAAGCTGCTGCTGAAGAAGAGGTAGTAGAAGAAGAGGTTATCGAAGAGCCTGTTGTAGAAGAGGTAGTTGAAGAGGCTCCAGTTGAGGAGGCTCCAGCTGAGGAAGCTGCTGAGGCAGTTGCTGAATAATAACAGCCAATATCTCAAAAAGACGAGATTATCTGACTTACGTCGGGTAATCTCTTTTTTTATCCCCAATTGTTTGTTTTTTTCAAAATATTGTCGTACCTTTGCACCGTCGAAAAATATTATAATAGTATGACAATCGAAAATTACAATTTCAAAGGACATAGAGCCTTTGTACGTGTTGACTTCAACGTCCCAATGGACGACGACTTCAACATCACAGACGACACCCGCATACGTGCCGCCATGCCTACTTTGAGGCACATCATTGCACAGGGTGGTCGCCTGATCATCGCCTCACACATGGGTCGCCCTAAGAAAAACCCTGACCCTAAGTACTCACTCAAATACATCCTTCCACGTGTGAGCGAACTGCTTGGCGTTGAGGTTAAGTTTGCCGACGACTGCAACAAGGCTGACGAACTCTGCGCTTCGCTCAAGGATGGCGAGGCTGTATTGCTCGAAAACCTCCGTTTCTATGCCGAGGAAGAGGGCAAACCACGCGGGCTTGCCGAGGATGCCTCTGACGACGAGAAGGCTGCTGCAAAGAAGGCCATCAAGGCTGCACAGAAGGAGTTCGCCAAACACCTTGCTTCATACGCTGACTGCTACGTAAACGACGCATTCGGTACTGCGCACCGCAAACATGCCTCTACAGCAGTTATCGCTGACTCCTTCGACAAAGACAACAAGATGTTCGGCTTCCTGATGGACAAAGAGGTTAAGGCAGTCGAGACTGTTATGTCAAAGACCGTTCGCCCATTCACGGCTATTATGGGAGGCTCGAAGGTCTCTACCAAGATTGACATCATCGAGAACCTTCTCACCAAGGTTGACAACCTCATCATCGGTGGTGCCATGACATATACGTTCATCAAGGCTCAGGGCGGCATGATAGGCAACTCGCTCTGCGAGGAGGACAAACTTGACCTCGCCATCGATATTATGAAGAAGGCTGAGCAGAACAACGTGAAGCTCTATCTCGCTGTTGATAATGTCATTGCCGATAAATTCGACAACGATGCCCACCGCCAAACTGTCGAAATCCACAACATCCCTTCAGGTTGGCTTGGAATGGACATTGGTGAGATGAGCGAACGCATATTCGCAGATGTCATCAAAAAATCAAAGACCATACTTTGGAACGGCCCTGCCGGTGTCTTCGAGATGGAGAACTTCGCTCATGGTTCAAAAGCGATAGCACAGGCAATAGCCGACGCCACGGCTATGGGTGCTTACTCACTTGTAGGTGGTGGCGACTCTGTTGCATGCATCAACAAGTTCGGGCTTGCCGACAAAGTCAGCTACGTCTCAACAGGTGGTGGTGCGTTGCTTGAGGCTATAGAGGGCAAGGTATTGCCAGGCATTGCCGCAATCAACGAATAATCTCTGTCTATAATCAATAAAAAGGCATCACAAGGTCTGTGATGTCTTTTTTCTCCTATTGTGAGTCAGAATGGGGATATAGTCTTGTCAAAATAGGGAGTCACAAAACAAATCCTAAAGGCAGGTTTTTCGCTTGTTTCGTTTGGAAAGAAATCCAAAAGCATTGCCCAAAATATTGACAGTCTGTAATTTGTAATTATTTTAGAAAAGAGATTAAGATGAAGTGGACAGTGTCCAAAAAACTTATTGCCAAACGCTATGTATTTGGGGAAAAAGTAGTATCTTTGCACCCCCAAATATAAACTCCGCACGGGGCAAAAATAAACACCTGCCCGCAACAGGATTAAGCCACCACTAAAATGTCAAGTACAAAGTTAAAAGGCTACCTTATAGGTGCCATAGGTGCTGCCACCTACGGCACTAACCCTCTTTTTGCGCTTCCCCTCTACTCTGACGGAATGAACCCCGCCTCTGTCCTCTTTTTCCGCTATCTAATTGCCATCCCCTTGGTATATATAATGCTTCGTTCACGCGGCAGGCGGATAGAATTCCAGTCACGCAGGCAACTTATCCCCTTAGTCGTCATGGGTGTCGTAATGGCAATATCCTCCCTCTCACTCTTCCTCGCCTACCAATACATGCCTGCAGGTATAGCCTCCACAATCCTATTCATATACCCCATAGAGGTGGCAATTATCATGACATTCCTATTCAAAGAGCATATCCGACTTGGCACAATTGCCTGCATCCTTACCGCCATGATTGGCATCTGGCTTCTTTACCGCCAGGACGACGGCACGACCCTCAACCTCTTTGGCACACTGCTCATCGTGGTCTCCGCCACAACCTACGCAATATACATCGTCGGCATCAACCGCACCACCCTCAACGTAATGCCAACACTCCAAACTACCCTTTTCATCGTTATCGTCTGCGATATCATCTACCTTGCCTACCTTCGTGGAGGGATTGACATCACCGTCCCTAACAAATGGTATCTTTGGGGCAATATCCTCGCACTTGCCGCACTACCAACAATGCTCTCCTTCACATGCACCACTGCCGCCATCCAGCAAATTGGCTCAACACCTACAGCCATCCTCGGTGCCCTCGAACCTGCCACCGCAATCATAATAGGCATTCTTGTCTTCCACGAGCAGATGACCATGCGCATCGCCATTGGCCTTACACTCATCATAACCTCTGTCATCTTTGTCATCATCAGTGGTTCATCAACACGCGTCATTTCCTCATGGCTTAACCTTCTTCGCCGTATGTTCCCGAAGCTTCCCCGTAACCCAAAGAGCGACGAAAGAAAATAAGCCGCCAATATTTTGCCATCTGAAAAATTTTCCGTAACTTCGCGGTGAATTACTACTACTATGAAAATATACAAATTCGGCGGTGCGTCCGTCAAAAGCGCTGATGGGGTCCGCAACCTTGAAAAGATAGTCAAAACGACTGACCAACAACTCGTTGTAGTTGTCTCAGCTATGGGTAAGATGACCAATGCGTTGGAATTGGTGGCAAACAGTTTCTTCAACAAAAAATCTGACACCGACACCCTTATACAGAAAGTCGTGGATTACCACGAAGCTATTATTTCCGAACTCTTCGGCAATTCGCGTGCAACGGTGGATTTGTTGGTCAACGACCTCTATGACGACCTCCGTGAGATAGTGTCGCACAAACCATCCCTCAGTTACGATTACGAATACGACAGAATTGTCTCCTTCGGCGAACTGATTTCTACCACCATCATAGCCGCATACCTCAAACAACGAGGACTGGAGGCTGAATGGGTTGACGTACGCCGTGCGATAATCACCGACAGCAATTACCGCGAGGGTAATGTGAACATGGAAATAAGCGCTAAGCTTTGCAATGAGGCTTTCACAGGCAAGAAACTTTGCATCACACAAGGTTTCATCGCTGGTACTGTCACCAACCAAACCACGACCCTCGGTCGTGAAGGTTCTGACTACACTGCCGCAATATTGGCAAACGTACTTGATGCAAAGGATGTCACTATTTGGAAAGACGTGCCAGGCGTGATGAACGCTGACCCAAAAATATACAAGGACGTGCAAATTATACCTACACTATCATACAAAGAGGCCATAGAATTGAGTTATTGCGGAGCTTCTGTCATCCACCCTAAGACAGTCAAACCGTTGCAAAACAAGAAAATACCTCTATACGTCCGCTCGTTCGTAGAACCTGAAAAGGAAGGTTCCGTGATTTGCAACTACACCAAGCAGATAAACCTGCCGCCTATTTACATCAACAAGCGCAACCAAGTACTTTTGTCGCTCACGCCACGAGACTTTTCGTTTATTGCCGAGGAGCGTCTGAGCAAGATTTTCGGTGTTTTGGCGTCTTATAGGCTAAAGTCAAGCCTTGTACAGACTGCCGCTATCAGTTTCTCGCTCTGCGTTGACTACAATGAAGTGAATTTCCAGAAGATGGTAGATGAGCTTAAAGACGAATATGAGGTACTTTACAACACTGACGTCGAATTGATAACCATACGCCATTACACAAAGGAAATAGTAGATAAACTGGTAGGTGAACGCTTGGTTTATGTTGAGCAAAGAAACCGCCTCACAGCACGTTTCGTCGTACCTGCCTGATTACTACAAGACCAGATCGTCAAAGTTAAAGGTGGTTCTATTAATTATGTTTTTTAGGTTACAGGCAGATGGTTCATAATCGTCTCAACCTAATTAATAAAACTACCTTTAACACCGTCCATAATTCCATAAAGTTCCTCACGAGTCTCTGCCCTCAGCATGGCAATCCTCGTCTGGCGGAAATTCGCAATTCCCTTGAACGTAGGGGCAGCGGCGATATGCCTCCTGCTATGCACAATCCCCTTTCTCTCGTCACCACCACACCACAGAATGGATTTTTCCACATGCTCCTTCAGCAATCCTATCTGCCATTCCCTGTCACCGTAAGGCCAACTACCAACAGCCTTCTTATCCAAAAAATCCCTGATTTCACCGAATATCCATGGGTGACCGAAGGTTGCCCTTCCCACCATTATGGCATCAACCCCATACCTTTCAAAACACTCCTCCGCCCTCTCGCCACTTGTCACGTCACCATTGCCTATAATCGGAATATAAATCCGTGGGTTATTCTTCACCTCGCCAATCAGCGTCCAATCCGCTTCGCCCGTGTACATCTGCGCCCTCGTCCGCCCGTGAATGGCCAATGCCTGAATGCCACAATCCTGCAACTGTTCTGCCAACTCGCAAATACAAAGGTTCTCGCTGTCCCACCCGAGACGTGTCTTCACCGTCACAGGCAATTTCACCGCCTTAACCACCTCGCGCGTTATTTCCAGCATCAACGGTATGTTCCTCAGCATTCCAGCACCTGCGCCCTTGTTCGCCACCTTCTTCACGGGACAACCGAAGTTAATGTCCAATATGTCAGGTTGTGCCTCCTCCACAATTTTCGCTGCCTCAACCATCGTCGGCACATCCCTTCCGTAGATTTGCACCGCCACAGGTCTCTCCTCGTCATGTATCGTCAGTTTCTGCGACGTGGCTTTTATGCTCCTTATCAACGCGTCAGCCGACACAAACTCCGTATAAACCATGTCAGCCCCAAAACGCTTGCACATTCCCCTGAACGCAGGGTCTGTCACATCCTCCATCGGTGCCAGAAACAGTGGCTTATCCCTAAATTCTATGTCTCCTATATTCATCTCATCGACAATCTTATCTTTGTCAACGCCTGCTTGGTCTGCTCTGGGAAATCGCTGTTCATCATCCACTCATAATATCCCGGGCAATTCTTCAGCACATCCTCCACCTCACGCCCCTTGTACTTTCCGAAATTGAACACAGCCTTCCCCTTGTCGTTGTAAATCATTCTTCCGGCAGGGTCAACCCTTTTGACAAATGTGGTCAATGCAGCCAGCTCTTTGATGTCGTTCTTCAACTCAGGATATTTGTCCAACTGTCCCTGCAGCACCTCGTATGTCGCAACCACGTCGCCAAGTGCCGAATGAGCGTCGATATGGTCCTTTCCGCAGTAGAATTTATAAGCCGCCGACAGCGTCCTCTGCTCCATCTTGTGGAATATCACCTGCACGTCAACTTTGTCCGCCCTCTCGATGAAATCGGGATTTATTCCCGCTCTCATAAACTCCTCCATCAGCATTGGCAAGTCGAAATTGTTCGAGTTGTAACCTGCGATGTCACACCCCGTGAAGTCATGCTCGATGTCCCTTGCCTTCTGTCTGAACGTAGGCATCTCTTTCACATCATCATCCGTTATCCCATGAACGGCGGTACACTCCTCGGGGATATGCCTCTCTGGGTTTATCAGATAACGATGCGACTCTTCCTCGCCGTTAGGATAAACCTTCAGATAGGCTATTTCGACTATTCTGTCTTTTGCTGTGTCCAGACCTGTCGTCTCAAGGTCAAAAAACACGATTGGTCGTTTCAGATTCAGTTTCATATCTTTAATGCATTTTGCAACCTTCTGTTTCTAATCAGTATCCTGAAATATGGACATTTCCCATTGACACATAAATCCTTGCCATCGTCTCCTTTACGGAATCTCACTATCTCGAATTGTTCAGGGTTATACACATGCAGGAAAGTGATAGGGACACCCATCAAACCGTCATAATCCTTCGGAATATCACATGTTCTGTTTACATTTATCCCTTCGCAGTTATCATACATGGGATAACTATTCTTATTACCCTTGTACTCCTTCGACAGTTCAATATCTTCATGCCTCTGGTCTAATTCCAAATTGGTCAACCACAGGCAATTGTTTGTGGCTATGACAGTCTGACCTTCTGCATTGACACTAACCTCCGTACCATATTGCTCATAATGCTCAGGAACGATGAACCCAGAGATACCACGACCCAGATTAACCCCTAACCACGCTTTGTCTTTTTGTATCAGGTCAAAAATCTCTTTATATGTTATTGCATTTACGTTGCCTATTACCAAGAACTGCTTTTCGTATCTGAAAATCTGAGATATAAATTCTCTGAAAAGCGAAAAAGGAGGATTGGTGACAACCACATCCGACTGCTTGAGCAATTTTATACTCTCTTCACTCCTGAAATCTCCATCACCCTCAAAATAAAACAGTTCATCTGATTCCTCAAATCCGTTATACACACAATAGTATGCTTTCTCATTCTTCAGGGTTTGAAACAAATCAAGGTCTTGTTTTTTATAGCATGAGGCTATAAGCCTCTTGAGCCCCAGTTTATGAAAGTTCTCTTTGAAGAAACGGTAGAAATTGCTGACCAAAGGGTCATCGCAGTTGCAATAAACCACCTTGCCATTGAAACAACTGGTATAATGCTGCAATTCCCGCTCAATGTCACAAAGTTGAGTATAAAACTCATCACTCTTCGACACTTTGGCTTTCTGTAGTAATTGGTTTGTTGCCCTTCTTGCCATAATCAACCATTTATTTGATTCCACAAATCCCTGCCAAGCATCTGCAATGATGTCTCTGCCACCTCTGACATAACATCGAACATCTCTTTTTCACTCCATCTTCTGCCATCACCTTGAGTATAAATCGAGGCTGCCTGCAACATAATGTTCCTGTCGTCATGTTTCACAAATCTGTTCTTGCATAGATTGGTGTTTATAGGCATTCCATAGTTTGCCGAAGTCAATCTGTCTAATCTGTTGAGCATACCTGAATTATATTCCAATGTTACGACCCTGCCATCAGGTCTCGTCACTTGGATAGTTTTTGTCAGAAAGTTTGACCCCTCAAGAAAAAGCACATACGGGAAATATGATTCTGCCAACATCATATTGGCTATCTCCGAAATGTTCTTATGCGAACGCTCAATGGCATTGCCGGCAGCCATAAGGTCTTGATTATTATTCCTGCCGACCAGTATTCCTCTTTCTATGTTTTCTATGTCTTTGCCTTGATGTTTTGCTTCTGAAACCAATACTATGCGCCAGTTTCCATTGTCATCCAAAACTTCGATTATTCCGCCGTCAGGAATGATACTGGCATGTTCAACGAAAAGAGTCTGCCCCAAATATGGGTCTATTTTCTGAAGAATCTCGTTTATTTCTGATTTATCAACACTTTGACGATATCTAAATGTAAGTTTCGGATACTTTTTCTTCAAAGCATTTTCCACCATATGCGAAATGTCATAAGTCGCCTTGTCGTGTTTTTTAGCTTCTTGACCAAAAATACCCACTACACCATGACTTTCTTTGTGTTGTGTCGTAAGCCGCGCTGATTGATTTTTCTTCGCCATATATTACTATTTCAAATACCGTCTAACCTTCTCCCACTCATCAGAGGAAAACGCAAATTTGCACGATTCCACCGTAAATTCCTCGCCTTTCTTCTTGGTCACCCACCTCACGGAATCAATCTTGCGACCTCTCTCGAAACCTATGTAGGGATGCCATTTCATTCTCCCCACACTCACGCTCATTACATCCATCCTCTCCACCGAATCTTCCGCCACCCAGACCCATTGCTTCATCTTATCCACCAACGAGTCAGGCATACACTCAATCTCCTTCAACTGCTCGGTGTCATAGTATCCTCCCAATTTATCCCTATACCAGACAATGGCATTCGCCCTTCCTTCGGCAATTCCAGGGAATTTCATCAACTCATCCTTCGTAACGCCGTTCAATTCAAACATAAAACACTCCTTCCTCGGCCAACGCCTGACACTATCCTTACTAACAATCGTATCAACCTTCGCAAACAGAGTATCGTCAGTGACCGCCTCCCCACTCATCACCCTCTCACGCCATTCAGGCTTTGCAATAGCCTTCACCGCCACGCTCCCCACCACAAGCACGGACAACACCGTCAACCATATTATTTGGTTTTTTGAATATCTCATAAACAATATCATTTGTTAGCTCCAAAGGGACGAGCGACATAATTACTAATCCCATACATATCTTTCATCGATTTCAACACCATAAAGACTACATAACCGTCTAAATTCATCTTGATAATTAACCCTTGTATGATGTTCATCCTGAGTTTCAATATAATGCTTAACGTCGTTCACATGACTTTGACTGATACTGAATGCGCCATACCCATTTTGCCAACAGAATGGATTAAAAATACCATTATTCTTATTTATATATTTAGTAGAGCTTGATTTCACAATTCTGATTATTTCGCTTAATGATATATTCTTATTCAAGGCGAACAAAATATGTATATGATTTGCCGTTCCGCCAACACAGATTGCAGGGGAATTATGTTGATTAAAAATTTCAGCAACGTAGGCATGAACGTCTTTCAGATGCAATTTGGGAATTGTATCTGTTCGTCCCTTTGTCGAAAAAACCAAATGAACATATAGTTTTGTCAAAGATTGTGACATATAGTATTCGTTTAACTATATCGCTCTTACAGAGCTTATATTATGTTGCCATTGTTACCCAAGGCTTACGCCTTGGGCTATAATATGTCACCCCTTCGGGGTTTCAAAAGTGGGTTCTTGACTCAAGTTTCATAAGTTGACTTGTGTCGCTACTATTACCCAAAGCATACATATTTGGCTCTATGACGAATTGAATGAGTTGAAACAATGTATATTCACAGAATTGGATTCTCCCCACCCCCTGCCCCCTCCCCAAGGAGGGGAATACCTTATAGATAATTCCTTGTTACCCAGGGTTTACACCCTGGGCTAATTTATGTCGCTCTTTCAGAGCTTTGAGTTTGCGTGCAAAGTCATTTACACGAAACTTTATAGAGCCATATTATGTCGCCATTGTTACCAAGGGTTTACACACAGAGCTAATTTATGTCGCTCTTTTAATAAAATCGGCTACACTCAGCATAACCGAAGCAAGCTTCGTTTCTGCTTTCGCTTGCACGATTTTTCAGAGCTTTGAGTTTGCGTGCAAAGTCATCCACACGAAACGTTATAGAGCCTGATATATCACATCTCCCCGCGCAACGATAACTCAAACCACTTCTTCACCTCGTTGGCATCCTGATATTTTCCGAGGAGGAACATCATCTTGGTCACTGCTGCCTCGACGGTTATATCCCTACCCGAAACAACACCTGCCTTTTGCAGGTTGACAGATGCCTCATATCTTCCCATCTCGACGCTTCCTGCACGGCATTGCGTCACGTTGGCTGTCACTATTCCACGGGCTGTAGCCTCGCTAATCTCATCGCAGAGCCAATCCGCTGTAGGCGCATTGCCTGAACCATAACTTTCCAAGACAACACCCCTCAGACCCTCAATAGAATAAATGGCATGAACCGTCTCTCGCCTTATCCCTGGGAACAACTTCAGCACGACAACGTTAGGGTCAAAATGCTTGGACACCTCAAGAGGGAAAATCTGTTGGTTACGGTCAATGGCGTGTTCGTTATATTTGATATGGACACCCGCCTTAGCCAACTCAGGGTAGTTGAACGACGCGAAGGCATTGAAATCCTCGGCGTTTCGCTTTGTCGTCCTGTTTCCCCTCATCAACTTATCCTCAAAGAAAAGACATACCTCCGGTACCATAGCCTCTTCCGGCGATTTCATCGCTGCGGCAAGTTCGATAGCCGTAATCAGGTTCTCCTTGGCATCACTCCTCAGCACACCGACGGGTAACTGAGACCCTGTGAAAATCACAGGTTTGTTCAGGTTCTTGAGCATGAACGACAACGCAGATGCCGAATAAGCCATAGTGTCCGTGCCGTGCAACACAACGAAACCGTCGCACCTGTTGTAATAAGTCTCGATGATTTCGGCGATTTTCACCCAATTGTCCGGTGTGATGTCGCTTGAGTCAATCAGCGGGCTGAATGCCACCGACTGTATATCCACGTTCATCATTCCCAACTCAGGGAGGAAACTCAGCACCTTCTCTGTGTCAAGAGGCGCAAGCGAGTGGCTGCTCTGACTCTCGCCCATACTAATAGTTCCCCCCGTGAAAATCAGAAGGACGCTCTGCCTTTTTGTCTCGTTTATCATACTCAGTTTTCATTGTTATTTTCAAACTGCAAATATATAAATTTTTTTTCACCCGTCAATCCTTTTCAACCAAAAAAATTTACTATCTTTGCACCTTGAAAACCATCAAAAAAACAACTCATATTATGAACTACAAAATTATGACTGCCGACGAAGCCGCCATGTTCGTAAACAACGGTGAAATCGTCGGTTTTTCAGGATTTACCCCTGCCGGTTGCCCTAAAGAGGTGCCAACGGCAATCGCAAAACGCGCCGAGGCAGAACACGCAGCAGGACGTGAATTTAAGATTGGAATGTACACTGGTGCTTCAACCGGCGACTCGCTGGACGGTGCGCTTGCACGTGCCAATGCCGTTCTTTTCCGCACTCCTTACCAGTCGAACAAGGACATGCGTACACGCCTGAACGCTCAGGACGCACACTATTTCGACATGCACCTCAGCCACCTTGCACAGGAGCTTCGTTATGGTTTCATGCCTAAACCTAACATCGCTATCGTAGAGGCTTGCAAACTCACAGACGACGGTAAAATCGTCCCTACCTCGGGTGTAGGTAACCTACCTACGTTCTGCCGCCTTGCCGACAAAATCATCGTCGAGCTTAACGCAGCACACCCAGAGGAACTGGAAGGAATACACGATATCTACGAGCCTCAGGACCCTCCTTGCCGCGAGGCTATCCCTGTCTATAAACCATCCGACCGCTGCGGCAAACCTTACGTTCAGGTTGACCCTAAAAAGATTGTCGCCGTAGTCAAGACTAACCGTCCAAACGAGGTGGGCAAATTCTCGCCTGTTGACGAAGTCACCGCTAAAATCGGCGAAAATGTCGCTAATTTCCTCGCTGGCGAATTGAAGGCTGGCCGCATTCCCGCATCATTCCTCCCTATCCAGTCGGGTGTGGGCAACATCGCAAACGCACTCCTCGGCTCGCTTGGCGAGAACAAGGACATCCCAGCTTTCGAGATGTACACCGAGGTTATCCAAGACGCTGTTATCGACCTCATGAAAAAAGGCCGCGTAAAATTCGCTTCAGGCTGCTCACTTACTGTTTCACAGCCAAAACTCGAGGAAATCTACAACAACCTCGACTTCTTCAAACAGCGTGTCTGCCTCCGTCCACAGGAGCTCTCGAACAACCCAGAGGTTGCACGCCGTCTGGGCCTTATCACAATCAACACTGCTCTTGAGGCTGACATCTTCGGTAACGTCAACTCAACCCATGTGCTTGGCACCAAGATGATGAACGGTGTCGGCGGCTCATGCGACTTCACACGCAACGCCTACATCTCAATCTTCACCACTCCTTCGACTGCCAAGGACGGCAAGATTTCATCTATCGTCCCTATGGTTTCGCACCTCGACCAGTCTGAGCACTCTGTCAAGGTTCTCATCACCGAGCACGGTGTAGCCGACCTCCGAGGCAAGAGCCCTATCCAGCGTGCCAACTGCATAATCGACAACTGCGTCGCTCCAGAGTACCGTGACATGCTGCGCAAATATCTGGCATCTGGTTCAAAGACACACACGCCAATGAACATCAACACATGCTTCAACATGCACAAGGCGTTTGCCGAGACAGGCGATATGCACAACGCTGAGTTTTAATTGATTTCATCATAAACGCTGCCATAGCACAATAGGGTGATGGCAGCGTTTTTTGGCTCTGTACGAATTGAGTGAGTAGAATCAATGTATATTAACAGAATTGGATTTTCCCCACCCCCTGCCCCCTCCCCAAGGAGGGGAATACCTTATAGGTAATGCCTTGTTACCCAGGGTTTACACCCTGGGCTGATTTATGTCGCGCTTACAGCGCTTTGAGTTTGCATAAAAGTAATACACACGAAACTTATAGAGCCCGTTTTTTTAATATATAACTACCTATGAAAAAAACTATTCTCCTAATTACCATTGCGGTCATTTCATTATCCACCAAAGCGCAGATGAAATATGTCGCCGAGCCTATTGACCTGGGTCTCTCTGTACGCTGGGCAAGTTGCAACATTGGCGCTCTCCGCCCCGAACAATTCGGCAAATATTTCGCCTGGGGCGAAATCCAGGCTAAGGAAGTATTCAAATGGAACAATTATGCCTTCTCAGGTGACAAAAAAGGCAAAACCATTACCAGATATAACGAGACAGACAAACTTACAACGCTCTCTCCTGACGACGACGCTGCATCCGTCATTCTCGAAAGAGAGCCTACCGCATGGCGAATCCCAACGGCTGACGAGTGGGACGAACTCCGCGACCGCTGCTTATGGGAATTTGTCAATCTCAACGGCATCAATGGCTACAAAGTAACAGGACCAAACGGCAACCACATCTTCATCCCTGCCTCAGACGAACCTATGGGGAAAAACAAGAAAAGCCGTAATATGACCGCTCTCTACTACTGGACCGCTGACATCTCCGACAAACCTCAGCAAGCATTCTTATTCTATGCCCCTGACAATCGCCCAGAAGCATCACCGAATGTATATGTAGGTTCAGGTATTCACATGGGCATTAACATCGGTCCTTTCACTCTCGGCAGCTCAACCTTCACCGCTCCACAGAACAATCAAGCAAAACAAACCCCTGCGAACATCACAACCGTTGCAGGCAAACTGGCAGAAAAACGCTGCTACGGAACCCCAATACGTCCAGTCTGCCCAAAATAAGGCTCTATAACGAATTGAGTGGGTATATTTACTGAATTATAGTGCTTTTGCCCCTACAGGGGGAATTTGTTATTCATTGATAGCCCAGGGCGATTCCCTGGGCTATGATTAGACCTTTTGAAACAAAAAAGCTACCCCCAGGTTTTTAGGTGAAATTATTGAAATTATTGAAATCACTCATAATACCCAAGAGGGAGGAACATACGGTTTTTTGGGAAGGATGTTGATGTGAAAAAATAGAGATAAGCGTTTTTTTATGGTACGGTTGGGCTTGCTCTTTTCTTGCTCTTTTGTGTTGTCGGCTGGCATTCGTTTTTGTTGTTTCCGATTGGTCTGCGATTTCAATAATTTCAATAATTTCACCTGAAAAGTTGGGGGTATGTTTTGGGCTTTAGATAAAAAATAAAGGAAACATTATAAAAAAGTATATATTTATATAAGTATATATATATAATAATATAATAATGTGTCAGCCCCCAAAAAAAGTGACCTATAGAATTTCAAGTGAAATTATTGAAATTATTGAAATCGCATGAAAGCCGACATTCGAGACGCAAAGCCTCAAAAACACAGAAGTTTACGCACAAAGTCAGAAAAAAATCTCCTCTTTTAGGATTATTTAACGCCATTATGCGGAAAAAACCTTAGAACAAAGGAAAAACTATAGTGAAAGCCATCAACCATAAAACCACAAAAAATATGAACCGCATAAAATCAAATCACCTCAAGGTAGAAGGACACAGGTCTGAAACCGTCGTTGCAACTTATCATTGCGCTCTTAGGGTCCTTCATCCAGCCGTCGTAGAAATTCTCCTCGCCTTGTGCCAATGCCTCGACAAACTCTTTCATGCTCTTCCAAGCCTCGGGGCAGAGTCCATCGGGTTTCCGCCCATCGACACTGACCCACGACATCCCTTCACGGACATCGCAAGCGTGCTCAATAGGGTTCTCATACATAGCCATCAAGTCACGGTGCTCCACCTGACGCACCGCAGTTATCTTAACCTTTCGCATGGTATTAATTTTTCGGTTCTACAACGAATTGAGTGGGTTTATTCACTGAATTGGATTCTCCCCACCCCCTGCCCCCTCCCCAAGGAGGGGAATACCGTATAGGTAATGCCTTGTTACCCAGGGTTTACACCATAGGCTGATTTATGTCGCACCTAAAGAGTTTAGAGTTTGCATGCAAAGTAATCACACGAAACGTTATAGAGCCATAATTTTCTGCAAAGTTACGCTTTTTTTCGCAAACAGCAAAACAATAAGCGAAAAGATTTGGTAGAGTGGAAAAAATGCCTTATCTTTGCGGACAAATTGGGAGTTCAATTCCCAATTTGTCCAACATTAAGACAAAGGTATGATAGACAGACAATTAAAAAGCGAACTTTTGAGGCTCTCAGAGTCATTTCCCGTTGTAACAGTCACTGGGCCACGCCAATCAGGCAAGACTACTCTCTGCAAAATTGCATTCCCTGACTATGAATACGTCACCTTAGAGGATATTTCGACACGGACGATGATAGAATCAGACACACTTGCCTTCATTGAACGGCACACAGACGGGCTTATAATCGACGAAGCACAAAACATGCCAGAACTGTTCTCACATATACAGGTGGCTGTTGACAAAGACCGCACACGGAAATACGTTCTTACAGGCAGCAGTAATTTTTCGCTTATGTCGAAAATCAGCCAGTCGCTTGCCGGCAGGGTTGGCATCATTACCCTGCTACCGTTGTCAATAGCGGAGTTGCCGAACAGGGAGATTGACACGAACACACTTATGCTGAATGGCGGCTACCCAGCCATTTGGGCACACGGAATAAAAGCATACGACCTATATTCAAATTATTACTCGACATACGTGGAACGTGACGTGCGCCAACTGGTAAACATCAAGAACCTGTCACTTTTCCAAAGGTTTATGAAACTTTCGGCAGGGCGTACTTCCCGTGAGTTCGTAATGTCCGACTTCGCCAACCAATTAGGCACAGACCACAAAACCATACAGGCATGGAACAGCGTACTGGAAACTTCTTACATTACATTCACGCTACAACCATTTTTCAGGAATATAGGCAAAAGGATAACAAAGACTCCAAAACAATACTTTTACGATACCGGGCTGCTGTGTTACCTACTGGGCATTGAAAACGAGAAACAACTTGACACTCACCCGCTTCGCGGTCAAATCTTTGAAAATATGGTTGTAGTGGAGATGATGAAACACTACTACAATATGGGAAGACGGCCAAACCTCTACTTCTATAGGGACAAATCCCAGAACGAGGTGGACGTAGTAGATGAAAGGGATTACAAATCAATGCAAATCTTCGAGATTAAATCAAGTCAATCATTCCACCCTTCTTTCACAAAAGGGCTGGAGTATTTCGCCAAGCTTTTTGGCGAAGAGGTTACAGCCTCGGCTGTAATCTACGATGGGGAAGAGACTTTAGACACGCAATTCAACGCATATAGGAATTTCAGGAACGTCTTCGCCAAAAATAGGGTATAATATAGCACAAGGCTTGGGCCTTGTGCTATATATTCCTAATCACTTGACAACAATGCGGAATGACTGCCCGTCAATGCGGACAACATAAACGCCAGCGGCAGGAACCTCAAAGCGTGCGTTATCAGGGTTCACCATCATGTTACCGACCAAACGTCCGGCAATGTCATAAAGTGAAGCCGTATGACCCTCAGCACCATTAACCACAACCGAACGTCCCTCATTGTAAACCTCATATTCTGATGCTTTTACGTTGTCAACCGCAGTGGCGTCACCTGTAACGTTGAACGTATATTCAACATCGCCATAAAACAAAGCATTACCTGTCAGCGACGAGACTCCACCATTGTTGGCAATCGTTATCGTGCCACTGAAATACTTAGCCACCATCTCGTGGGTGTTGACATCGTAAATGTCGAGCGAGATGTCTCCCGTACCTAAAACCCATGTTCCGTATGCGTTATCAGACAAAGGATTAGTGACCACACCGGTTATAAGCAATTCGCCATTGTCAGCTTGGAAATCGTAACAATAGACTCCGTAATACGCATAAAATAAATCGTAATACTCATTTTGCCTGATGGCAAGGTTGGTAGCGGTAAAGGTTTCGTGGGTTACGGGTGTAGGGTCAACAAGAGTGAAAGTGATGTCATACAGGACGCTGTCAGTACCTACATAGTGGATTATAGCAGTGAGGTTGTGGGCATCACCAGTGACAACGGCATTGGGCAGAAGATTGCTGAAAGGGATGACGGTATAGTTGTCGTTTTCCACACGGTAGAGGCAGAAATAGTCATGGTCGTAATAAACATCAGCATCGGTGTAGGTGCCGGCAAAGGTGGTTGTTGTGTTGAACACCATGTTTATGGCGTATTCATCGCTCGAACCTTGAATCTGAAATCCGCCACTTTTGGCAATATCGTCAATTAACTTGTTCGAGAAATTCGAGTTGTCCAAAGTCACGGTGACAGTGTCCTTAGGCTCGGTGATGGGTGTGGCGTTAACCACGGCAGCAAATGCCGACAGGGCAAATGCGGCAAACAGTGTAAATAATTTCTTCATAAAATATAAGTTTTGCATTTGATTAAATAGCTATGTTCATTCCACTATCCATCTGCCGATGTTGCGTGTCTGGCTGTCGAAGTTCATGCCTATCTTTACGACCGTCTGGCCTTCAGTGGTGAACGGCAGGGAGTAGTCTTTCGAGTTTATCTGCGCCATGGCCTCCTCGGCTGTGCCGTCGAGTTTGAACTCCATCACGTAGATGTAGAGAGGGGTCTTGACAAGCAGGTCTATGCGTCCACGGTTTGTGTGATATTCGGCATGGGTGTAAAAGCCCATGAGCTTGAACAGCAGCCAGAGGATGTTCTGGTAGTGGTTCTCAAGGTTCCTGATAAGTTCGTACGGGGTGTCGGCGAACAGGGAGCGAAGACGGTCTATGAACTGGTCGGTGTCGCCTGCACGCACATCCTTGACGAATGCCGACACATTGAAAGGGGTGTTCGTTGCCTTGAAGTCGATGAAGCTCCTCATCAACCTCTTGACGAAGCCCTCCTCAACCTCACGGTTCGGAAAGCCAAGGATATATTGCTCCAACTCAGGGTCGTAACCCTTTATCGTAAGGTAGCCGCTCTGGTAGATTACAGGAACAGGATTTGAGGACTCAGTGTCGATTGACGAAATCTCGTCCGCCAACACGTTCTCCCGCGACAGTTGCTCAAGGTTGTATTCACGGTTCATCAGCAGCTTCACGAGGAATGTAGGAGTGCCGGATTCAAACCAATATTTTCCGAACTCATAATCACCCAAGGCATTCAGCAAGCTGTAAGGGTTATACACTTTAACACCCTTTGGATGAAAGAGATAGCCGTCATACATTTTCCTCAGTTCCCCGACGCACTCTTCATAGCTCATATCGTTCTTGTCTGCCATCTGTTGTATTTCCTGACGGAGATTACTCAGAAGTTCCTCCTCAGTGATGCCACAGATGTCGCTGAAACGCTCGACCATGGATATGTCCTTGAGGTTGTTCAGTCCGCTAAACACGCTAAGTTTGCCGAACTTTGTCACGCCAGTGAGCATAGCAAACTCTATATAAGCGTCCATGGATTTCAATACGCCGTAGAATCCACGTAATGTGTCGCGGAAAGCCTCCTGAAGTTTAGGCTTGCCTATAGCCTCAAGCAACGGTTTCTCGTACTCATCAACTAGTATCACTGCCTTTTTGCCAGTCTGCTCACAGGCTCGGCGGATTACTTTCTCAAAACGCATCCCCAAGGTCAACCCTTTATCCTCACATCCGTAAATGCCCTCCCACTCATTCAGGGAATCGTCCAGTTTCACCTTCAGCACTTCCTCAGAATCGTAATTGTTCACGTTCAGGTCAATGTACAGCACCGGGTGCTTCTCCCACGTCACATCCTCATGACGTGCGATGGCAAGACCCTCGAAAAGCTCACGCTTACCTTCGTAAAAGGCTTTCAACGTGGAGAGGAACAGTGATTTACCGAAC
This sequence comes from Paludibacteraceae bacterium, assembly GCA_024399545.1. GTDB lineage: Bacteria > Bacteroidota > Bacteroidia > Bacteroidales > Paludibacteraceae > Aphodosoma. The sequence continues at coordinate 10,059 of JAKSNS010000023.1, read as the reverse complement.
CTGCGGGGACGTGAGAGGAAAAAGTATGTACCGCTATCGAGGAGTTTATAGATGAACTCTGTCTTATCCACATAGAGGCGACCCAAGGTTCTGATTTTCTCAAAATCCTGTTCTCCAACCGGCAGTTTACCTAATCTTTGCGTTTTCATGGGACGGGATGTTTTTGGTGTATTAAGTTACTACTCCACAATCCATCTGCCGATGTTGCGTGTCTGGCTGTCGAAGTTCATGCCTATCTTTACGACCGTCTGGCCTTCAGTGGTGAACGGCAGGGAGTAGTCTTTCGAGTTTATCTGCGCCATGGCCTCCTCGGCTGTGCCGTCAAGCTTGAATTCCATCACGTAAATGTAGAGAGGAGTCTTGACAAGCAGGTCTATGCGTCCACGGCTGGTGTGATATTCGGCATGGGTGTAGAAGCCCATGAGCTTGAACAGCAACCAGAGGATGTTCTGGTAATGGTTCTCAAGGTTCCTGATAAGCTCGTACGGTGTGTCGGCGAACAGGGAGCGCAGACGGTCTATGAACTGGTCGGTGTCGCCTGCGCGCACATCCTTGACGAATGCCGACACATTGAAAGGGGTGTTCGTTGCCTTGAAGTCGATGAAGCTCCTCATCAACCTCTTGACGAAGCCCTCCTCAACCTCACGGTTCGGAAAGCCAAGGATATATTGCTCCAACTCAGGGTCGTAACCCTTTATCGTAAGGTAGCCGCTCTGGTAGATTACAGGAACAGGATTTGAGGACTCAGTGTCGATTGACGAAATCTCGTCCGCCAACACGTTCTCCCGCGACAGTTGCTCAAGGTTGTATTCACGGTTCATCAGCAGCTTCACGAGGAATGTAGGAGTGCCGGATTCAAACCAATATTTTCCGAACTCATAATCACCCAAGGCATTCAGCAAGCTGTAAGGGTTATACACTTTAACACCCTTTGGATGAAAGAGATAGCCGTCATACATTTTCCTCAGTTCCCCGACGCACTCTTCATAGCTCATATCGTTCTTGTCTGCCATCTGTTGTATTTCCTGACGGAGATTACTCAGAAGTTCCTCCTCAGTGATGCCACAGATGTCGCTGAAACGCTCGACCATGGATATGTCCTTGAGGTTGTTCAGTCCGCTGAACACGCTCAGTTTGCCGAACTTGGTCACGCCGGTGAGCATCGCAAACTCTATATAAGCGTCCATGGATTTCAGCACGCCATAAAAGCCACGCAATATGTCACGGAAAGCCTCCTGAAGTTTAGGCTTGCCTATCGCCTCAAGCAACGGTTTCTCGTACTCATCGACTAGTATAACTACCTTTTTGCCAGTCTGCTCACAGGCTCGGCGGATGACCCCCTCGAACCTTGAACTTAAAGAGACCTCTGATTGGTCTTTACCATATAAACGTTCAGCCTGGACAATGGACAGGTTAAGCCTGTCTTCAAGTGTCTCCAGTTTGTCATAATTCTCTGTATTCAGGTCAATGTACAGCACCGGATGCTTCTCCCACGTGACATCGTCATGACGGGTGATGGCAAGTCCCTCGAAAAGCTCACGTTTCCCCTCGTAAAAAGCTTTCAAAGTGGAGAGGAACAGTGATTTACCAAACCTGCGAGGACGTGAGAGGAAGAAATATTTACCGCTGTTTAGGAGGTTGTATATATGCTCAGTCTTATCAACATAGAGGTAACCGTCATTGAGGAGACCTTCAAAGTCCTGTACGCCGGAAGGTAATTTACCTAATCTTTTTGTTTTCATGAGACGGGATGTTTTTGGTGTATTAAGTTACTACTCCACAATCCATCTGCCGATATTGCGTGTCTGGCTGTCGAAGTTCATGCCTATCTTTACGACCGTCTGGCCTTCGGCGGTGAACGGCAGGGAGTAGTCTTTCGAGTTTATCTGCGCCATCGCCTCCTCGGCTGTGCCGTCAAGTTTGAACTCCATCACGTAGATGTAGAGAGGGGTCTTGACAAGCAGGTCTATACGTCCACGGCTTGTGTGGTATTCCGCATGGGTGTAGAAGCCCATTAGCTTGAACAGCAGCCAGAGAATGTTCTGATAGTGGTTCTCAAGGTTCCTGATAAGCTCGTACGGTGTGTCGGCGAACAGGGAGCGCAGACGGTCTATGAACTGGTCAGTGTCGCCTCCCTCAACATCCATGACGAAACGGGCGATGTCGAAGGTGTTGTTGCGGTGTTTCTCAGGCAGATAGAAGGGTATCAGGGCTTTCATGAAACCCTCCTCAACCTCACGGTTGGGAAATCCGAGCTTGTATTGTTTGAACCGCTTGTCGTAGTCTTTTATGGTGAGGTAGCCACTCTGGTAGATGACCGGAATAGGGTTGTCAGTGTCTATTGCGCTGATGATGTCGGCTGTCACTACCTCGTTGGCAAGGCGTTCAAGGTGGTAGTCACAGTTCTGGAGCAGCTTCACGAGGAATGTAGGCGTGCCTGTTTCAAACCAGTATTTGCCGAACTCATAATCACCCAAGGCATTCAGCAGGCTGTAAGGGTTATACACTTTGACCCCCTTTGGATGAAAGAGATAGCCGTCATACATCTCCCTTAGTTCCCCGACGCACTCTTCATAGCTCATATCGTTATTTTCAGCCATCTGTTGTATTTGCTTACGGAAATTGCTCAGAAGTTCCTCCTCAGTGATGCCGCAGATGTCGCTGAAAAGCTCGGCCATGGATATGTCCTTGAGGTTGTTCAGGCCGCTGAACACACTAAGTTTGCCGAACTTGGTCACGCCGGTGAGCATCGCAAACTCTATATAAGCATCCATGGATTTCAGCACGCCGTAGAAGCCCCGCAAAGTGTCGCGGAATGTCTCTTGAAGTTTTGGTTTTCCTATTGCCTCAAGCAACGGTTTCTCGTACTCATCAACTAATATCACTGCTTTTTTGCCAGTTTGTTCACAGGCCCGGCGGATGACACCCTCGAACCTGTCACCCAACCCAACCTCAGTCTCGTCCTTGCCGTAAAGTTTTTCCCAGTTGCTCAGAAAAAGATTTAGCTTTGAGATTAACACTTCCTCCGAATTGTAATTGCCCACGTTCAGGTCAACGTACAGCACAGGGTGCTTCTCCCACGTCACGTCCTCATGACGTGCGATGGCAAGTCCCTCGAAAAGCTCACGCTTCCCCTCGTAAAAGGCTTTCAAAGTGGAGAGGAACAGTGATTTACCGAACCTGCGGGGACGTGAAAGGAAGAAATATTTACCGTTGTTTAGGAGGTTATATATATGCTCAGTCTTATCAACATAGAGGTAACCATCGTCGAGAAGACCTTCAAAGTCCTGTACGCCGGAAGGCAGTTTACCTAATCTTTTTGTTTTCATGGGACGGGAAGTTTTTCGGTGTGCAAAGATACGAATTATTTTTGAAACAGAGGGTAACTGACAGGATATTTTTTACATAAAAAAGGCAGCCCTAAGGAATAGGGCTGCCCTGAGATTGTTTATTGAGAAGTAATGATTACTTAACAACTACGCGGAAAGACTGACCGTTTACGCGAACAACATAAACACCAGCAGCTGCAACCTCGAAGCGAGCGTTGTCAGAGTTAACCATAGTGTTGCTGATCATGCGACCTGCGATGTCATAGATAGCAGCGTTCTGACCCTCAGCACCGTTGAGAACGATTGTGCGACCCTCGTTGTAAACATTGTACTCAGAAGCCTCAACATCCTCGACAGCAGAAGCATCACCTGTTACGTTGAATGTCCACTGAACATTGCCGTAGAAGAGTGAAGTACCAGTAACAGAAACTGTGGTACCGTTCTTAGCAATTGTGAGTTCACCGTTGAATGGAGCAGCGTCTGCCATACCTGTTTCAGCGTCATAGAGGTTGAAGTCAAGAGTATAACCCTCGTCGTAAGTCCACTCACCGTAAGGGCTGTCGTCAAGCTCGCTGTAAGTATTACCGTAGAGAATGAGTGAGCCGTTAGAAGCCTGGAAATCGTATACGTATACACCGTAGAACATCTGATAGAGTTCATAGTTAGAGTTCTGTGAAATTACGAGGTCAGTAGCAGTGAATGTCTCCTGAGTTTGAGGAGTTGGTTCTACGTAATCGAAAGAGATGTCGTACATTGTACCGTCGTCAGCAACCCACTTGATGTGAGCGGTGCAGTTAGCAGCAGTACCTGTTACAGTAGCCTCAAGGAGGTTGTTGCATAGGATTTCAGTACCTTTACCTGTGGTAGGATCATAATTGCTGACGAGCACGAAGTACTTGTCATCCTGGTAACGGTCTTCAAGTGTGTAAGAACCTGCGAAAGTGTTAGTATAGAATACAACGTTCATAAGGTAGCCGTCATTGCTGTAACCGATGAGCTGGATAGCACCCGCAGTGGCAATAAGATCATAAGCACGGTTACTGTAGTTAGATGTCATATCAACTGTAACTGTGTCAGTTGGGTCAGTGATTGGAGGAGTGTAAGTGTAAGTGATGTTGTAAGTGTTACCATCGTTACCAACTACGGTAGCAGTGTAAGAGTCACCAACTCTTGTGAGAGAAGCAGATTCGTACTCGATGTAAGCCTCAGTAGCCAGGACCTGACCCCAAGAGTAATCAGCAAGCATGTCATCAAATGTGTAAGTCTGACCGTCAACGATGTCTTGTGAACCTTGCGCACAAACAATATCAAAACGGAACTCATACGCAGAATTCTTCAGAATGATAAAGAAATCATTGTCCTCATCATAGAACTCAGTCTGAACTCTAGTAGCAGCCACATCAATGGTAGCAGCAAATGCAGCACTTGCAAACAATACAAGGGCAGCAATCAAAGTAAATACTTTTTTCATAAACCTATAAAATTAAAAATTAAACAATTACGTGTTTTGGAACGGAGTCTGAGGGGTAGCCGGAAGGCGGAAACCTAAGACGGTGCAAAGGTACGCATATTTTCCGAGATAAAAAAATAGTTTGGCAATTTTTTTCATCGGAATATGTATTTTTTTTCAATATGGTGTTTTTTAGGGTTTAGAATGGGTGATTTACAAAGGTATATGGGTGACTTTTTGTCAGGGTTAAATAATAAATTGGCACGATTTGAAACGCATATATTGTTGTGAGACGGAGCAGGCTCCGTCTTTACAGGTGCTGACCGAAAGAGGTGTGAGGTGCGACGATTGTTGTGAGACGGAGCAGGCTCCGTCTTTACAGGGGTTGCATTGTGACATAAAAATAAGATTGTACCAAGTTATTATTTCATTATAACTTTTTGTGACAGGATATAATGTTGTTTCGATTTTTCGACTTTTTCGACTTTACGACTTTTAGGGTTTTCGGGTTTTCGGGTTTATTTTTTATGGTACGGTAGGGCTTGCTCTTTTCTTGCTCTTTTGTTTTGCTTCAGGCGTGCCATTCGATTTCAATAATTTCAATAATTTCACCTAAAAAGTTGGGGGTATGTCAGAAGATAGGAGAGAGGAGACGTGCGAGGGACTCTTTGGCGTGAACCCAGAGGGTCCTGTGACGCCAGGCGTTGAGGTTCAACTCGCGGCAGGTCCTCATATCCAACGCGTATTTGTCCATAAGCGTTTTGCCGGTTTTTTCCCCATAGACAAATGCGGCAAGCTCGAAATTCTGTTCGAAAGAGCGCACGTCCATGTTGGCAGTGCCGATGATGGAAAGGTAACCGTCAATAACGATGGCTTTGCTATGGAGAAAGTTGGAGCGGTAGAAATAGACCTTGACACCAGCAGAGAGAAGTTGGTCGATGTAACTGCGTCCTGCGGTGGAGACAACGATGGAGTCACTTTTCTCGGAAAGCATCAAACGGACATCAACGCCGGAAAGCGCGGCAGACTCCATGGCCTGCATAAGTGGCTCAGGGGGAATGAAGTAAGGAGTGTGAATCCAGACTAAATCCCTGGCACGGTTGATGGCGGCGACAATTCCGTTGAGCATATTTAGCCAGTCGTTGTCAGGGCCGGAGGTGACAATCTGGACAATCTCGTCAGCCACCTCACCGGTTTTTTCGACATAATCATCCAAGGCAATCTTCTCATTATCGACGAAATCCCAGTCAACGAGGAAAGCATGCTGCATAGCCTCGACAGCAGGGCCAGAGACTTTGATGAACGTGTCACGCCACAATCCGAGGTGGTTGCCCAACCTGTATCTGTCCGCGATGTTCACTCCGCCGGTGTAAGCTATTTTGCCGTCGATGATGACGAGTTTACGGTGATTACGGTTGTTGATGTACTGCAAATCCAAGAGGCTTTTGGCGGAAAGGAACGAGTTTATCTTGACGCCCGCCTTTTTGAGGGAGTTTTTCCACTCGATGGGCAGTCGGAACCCTCCCACATAGTCATAGAGGAGACGCACCTCGATGCCCTCCTGCGCCTTACGTACCAGAATGTCGTGCAGATGATTGCCGACAGCACCCTCCTCGATGATGTAGAACTCGATGTTTATATGTTTTTTGGCAGCCTCGATGTCGCGGAACAAAGAGTCGAAAATCTCGTCACCAGATGTATAGACCTCCACATTGTTGCCTGCATAGAGTCTGTCACTCATCTCATTGTCGAGAAGGCGGAAGATTTTCCGGAAATGCTCAGGGACACCTTTCTCCGCCAACTCTTCGTCACTGACCTTTTTCCCCTGCACATGAACGTCAGCCCAACGCTTGAGAATCTTCTTGCTGCGGTGGTTCCTGCCAATCAACAGGTAAACCAATGCGCCGAAAAAAGGGAAGACAAGAAGCATAAAAATCCACGCCAAGGTCTTCACGGGGTTTCTGTTCTCAAGCACAATGACCACTATCACCGCTATGTCCAAAATCACGAATAGCAGGGTAAAGGTGTAGTACAATATGTTCAGAAAGATGTCGAGCATTGGTGTTTTTTAGACTCAGAAGAATGGTATAGGGTTTAATCAGGTAGGAGCGCCTTTACAAGGTGTTGCATTGTTTTAATCATTATATACAACCTTTACCCAGTTGCCGAGAACGGTGGAGGTTTCTGTTATGCCCTTGGCGATATGCGGTGCGGCAATGCCTTGATGGATAATAGTCTGGCTTGTCTCGATATGCGCCTCGTCCCAGATGCCACTGTCAATCACGGCATTGAGCCATTGCGCACCACCTTCTATAATGACGGACTGTATTCCGCTATCGTATAAGCCACGGAAAACCTGCGTCACCAAGTCGTGCGAGAAATCAACCGTGCGGAACTCTATGTTTCCGCCGTAACCCTCATGGATGGTTTTCTCGGTGAAAACGATGGTTTTTGAGGCATTGTCGAATATTCTCGCCGTCTTTGGCACTCTCAGGCTCCTGTCGAGAAGTACCCTGACGGGGTTTCTGCCGCTCCATTTTGTGACGGTAAGATGTGGGTCGTCGAGGAGGGCTGTGTTTGTCGCCACCATGATAGCACCCTCATGGCACCTCATCTGGTGGTTGAGTGTCTTGGTGACAGAGTTGCTAATCCTGAGAGGGCCGTCGCCTTTCACGGTGCGCTTCAAGTCAATAAACCCGTCAGCAGTCTCAGCCCATTTCAAGATGATATATGGACGCTTTTTCTCGTGGAAAGTGAAGAAACGACGGTTCACCCAACGACACTCTTTCTCCATGACACCCGTAACGACCTCTATTCCCGCCTGTTTAAGCATATTCACGCCACGACCAGCCACAAGAGGATTACAATCCAAGGTGCCAATGACCACCTTGCGAATGTTTTTTTCGACAAGGAGTTTGGCACAAGGAGGGGTTTTGCCGTAATGCGAACATGGCTCAAGAGTGACGTACAATGTGGATTCTTTCAATGTTTCAGCCACTTTTGCATTGTCACCATCATAGATTTTCATCAGGTTTTCCTCGGCATTGCGTACGGCATTTGGCTCGGCATGAGGTTCGCCGGCCCTGTGGTGGTAGCCCTCGCCAATAATCTTACCATCATGCACAATCACAGCACCAACCATAGGGTTGGGCATCGTACACCCCTCGGCAAAACGGGAAATCTGGATTGCCCTTGCCATGTGTTGTTCGTCCGTAGTCATTGTTTTCGTATCAGGGTGCAAAGGTACGACATTTTTCTGACCCAACAAAATTTTCTTATGGAAATTATCGTAAGTGCTGTAAGTTGGGTATTCCCTGAAGGAAAGAGAGAGCCCGGACTTCGTTTTGAACACTGAAACTGTGGGCGTTAGGCTTCACTCCCTCGCAGGTTATCATGGTAAGCCTGACCGTTTTGCGCTTGCCTACGGTTGACATCATAGACTGAACCTTGCGCATAAGTTCCTGCTCATAGTCAGCAGTGATGACATAAGGACCAAGACCAAACTTCATCTCGCACAGGTTTATCGTGTTGTCACCACGCTCGATGACAAGGTCAACCTGCGCGCCAGGCTCTTCGCCAGGAGGTGTTCGCCAAGTGAACGCACCACACGACAAACCACTGATACCCAAAGCATAGAGTATCTCAGGAAGATGGTTCACGCAAAGTATCTCGAAAGCCAAACCTGACCAATTGTAATAGAGAGGCGTCATCGTGGTATGCGTCCAGAAGGAAGGGTCGTTGTTCTTCTTTTTCTCAACGATACTGAAATTGAAATAGACAAAAGGGTCAACCAACTGGTATGTCTCAAGACGCGACTTGCGGTTGAGGTTGGCGTAAGAACGGATGAAACAACACTCCTCAAGCTCACGCAAAATCTTGGTAAGACGGGAGTTGTTGTTGAGCTTGGTAATATCGACAATCTCAGAACGGGTAAGCCCACGCCTTTTGGAGGAAATAGCGGCAATGACAGACTCATAATCCTCGCTGTGCAGGAAAAGAGAACGGAAAAGATTGAACATCTCGTTGCGCAATTCGCCGGAAGGCGAAAAAATCAACCTGTCAATATTCTGGGCTACGCTCAGCTGCTTGTCCATCAACGACATATAATAGGGAATACCGCCAAAAACCATATAACTCTCCATTATCTCCCTATAGCCGTACGGAAAGCCATAGGCACGGAAAAACTCCTGACACTCACTGAGTTTGAATGGTTGCATGACAATATGGTGGGTGACACGATTGTGAAGTCCGCCATGGTTGTTGATTACGTTGTCGAGCATCCAACTGGTGGCACTTCCGCAGACAATGAGTTTTATGTCGTCACGCCACGAAGCCCAGCTGTTCCAGAAATGCTCAAGCGCCGAGATGAAACCTGAATTGGAACCATCCATCCACGGCAACTCGTCAATAAAGACAATCTTCACCTTGGTTTTCAGTCGGGAAAGATAGTTTTCGAGGTGCGCAAATGCCGACAACCAGTCATCACTGTCAGGCGAGTCGTGAGAATAATGACGTAAGGCAGAATCGAAGTTGACAAGCTGCTTCTCGTTTGACACATTGTCCATGCCTGAGACTACAAAAGCGGCTCTGTCTTTGATAATCTGACGAATCAGGAACGTCTTGCCAACACGCCTGCGACCATAAACGGCAATAAACTCAGACCTCCCAGAAGAGAAATATTCCTCAAAACGTTTTATTTCCTCCTGTCTTCCAATAAGTTGCTCTTTCATAACAGTGATTGTTATTTACTGTGCAAAGGTAATAATTTATTTTGGACTGAACAAGAAAAAGGGAAGAAAAAATGCTCAAACGAGGGAAATTGAGGCGATTTGAGCAAATTTTGCGGAAGAAAAATGCTCAAACGAGGGAAATTAAGGCGATTTGAGCAAAAATGCAGATGGAAAAATGCTCAAACAATGGTGATATATAAACAGAACCGCCGTTATGCGATTCATAACGGCGGTTCTGTTAATGAGCGGAGAACGGGGCTCGAACCCGCGACCCCAACCTTGGGAAGGTTGTGCTCTACCAACTGAGCTATTTCCGCATTAGATTAGTACCCGGAGCGGGACTTGAACCCGCACAGCCGCAATGGCCAAAGGATTTTAAGTCCTTCGTGTCTACCGATTCCACCATCCGGGCCCACTTGTCGAAAACAAAAAATCGGAAGACATATAGCAACCCTCCGAATTATCAACAAAAGTGGAGCGGAAAACGGGACTCGAACCCGCGACCCCAACCTTGGCAAGGTTGTGCTCTACCAACTGAGCTATTTCCGCA
>JAKSNS010000022.1 GCA_024399545.1 Paludibacteraceae bacterium | reverse complement strand
TGCACAAGCAGACAAAAAGATTTATATATATATATTTAATTATATATAATGTGTTCCCCGTCCATATATTACAAAATCGCTGGGGTATGCCCAAAATTAATTGAGTTAATTGAGTTAATTGAGTTAGATGGCTAATAAATCTTAACACACCATCCCCCAAAACTAATGTCTAATGGCTAACGGAAAAAAGCAAAAAAAAACGCACCTCCAACGGAGCAGCACCGAAGGATGTACGGACTAACAACCCCTTCCTAACCCCCAAAACAACAAAATGCACCCGTTTAATTTTATTTAACGCAAAAAACCTGCACTTTTCAAAATCCAACCCCATATAGGTAGTAGAAGCCCATCAAATAACCAAAGTGGTTATTTTGTGTTAAACTTCATATTTCTCTTTTCTGTTTCAAAAATAATTCGTAACTTTGCAAGCTGATTATGTTTACTCGTTTAATGATGAAAATCCCTGTCCCTTTTACCCATATCGCCAAGATGACGGACTTCCAACTTGTCCCTAAAATCAAGGAGCGGATTGAACGCGAGACCGTCGAGTTCTTCTATGGCAAGGCTGCACCTATCTTCATCAAACTTTTCGCCAATTATTACACCGATTGCGATAACCCAGTGGAGTTTATCGATGATTTCTACACTGAGCTTATGTCTGTCCGCGAGTCTGTAAACACAAGGAAAATTGACGGTTTCGCCTTCGACTGCCAGTTTAAAAACTGGATTGGCAAGATTGCGCTTATCTACTGTTTCGACCGATTTGCCATTAACGAGAAACGCAAGGAGATGCTTGTCTCTTACGCTTCAATGATGCCGGAACCTCAGTTGCAACAGAATATCTCTCTGCTTGACAAACAGGACGTTAACACGTTGCTCTCTATGATGCCAAACCGTAATTACAGCGAGCTTATCCGTTCGGTTTACGTCGAGGGACGCACGTTGCAAGAGACTGCCGCTATCCTAAATGTCCCTATGGATAAGTTTTTTAACATGCACCGTCGTGCAAAATTGCAATACACCCAAATCTACAACAAGGAGGCAAGGTTATGAAGAATAAACTCTTTTCCAAAATCCCCGAGGATAAACTTGAACGCTATCTTGATGGCTCCCTTGACGAGCAGGAAACAGCAAGGATTGACGCTATGTTGGACGAAGACCCCGCTTTGCAACTCCTTGTCGATGACTATGTTAATATGCAGATGGCAGCAAATAACGAAGACCTCCAAGCCGCAAAAAAACACTCGAAACGTCTGAGGTTCATCAGGATAACCGTCGCCGCTGCCTCTGTTGCCGTCATTGCCGTCGGCTCATTGCTTTTCTGCCGTCCTGACTCGAATACGCCTACTTGCACCCCTCTCCCTATCTACCGCGGCACTGACTCCATTTTCGATCTGCAACCCGATTCAATAGCGCAAGATACGATAGACACCCTGTTATGAAGTACCGTTTTTTGTTTTTGCTCATCCTTTTTGCCGCCAACCTCTACTCGCAAAAACGTCTTGCGTTGGTCATAGGAATCGGCAAGTATCCGCAGGAGACTGGCTGGCAAACCATCCACGGCGACACGGATGCCGATAGCATCTCTGTTATGCTCCGCAACGCAGGTTATGACAACGTGAATATCCTGAAGAATTCCGCCGCAACAAAATCTGCTATCGTTCAGGCTTTCAGGCTTCTTGCTCGTCAAGCCTCTGTTGGCGATATGGTTTATGTCCATTTCTCAGGCCACGGACAGCAGATGGTTGACCTTAACGGTGATGAGCCTGACAACAGGGACGAGTCGTGGATACCTTACGACGCATATAAGAGCCCAAATCCCAAGGATCGTGGCGAGAAGCATCTTGTCGATGACCAGGTTGGCCTGTTGCTTGATTCTGTTTATGCTAAAGTCGGTGCCTCTGGGCATATTGTCGTTGTCGTAGATGCTTGCCACAGTGGCACTTCTACCCGTGGTTCGTTTTTCCGTCGTGGTACGCAGCAAACTTTCCCTTATCATAGCGCACTCGCCATAAACTCGTCATCCACTCACCCTTGGCTGCTTATCTCTGCATGCCGCGACGACCAACTGAATTCCGAGTTGCGCATGCCTGCTATGGGGCTTCTCTCTTATGCCCTATGCACTGCCGCACGTACCTCAAAGTCTATGGATAATCTCGCTTTTTTCTCTGAGTTGCAGAGAATTGTGAATCGAAACAAACCTCATGACCTTGACCAGACCATTGTCGTCACTGGCGACCTCTCTCGTTTCAACCTTCCTAAAATGTTATCCGATTTATGAAAAAACTATCTCTCCTTCTGTTTGCCCTTGCGCTTGGCACTCTCATGTTTGCCCAGACTTCAAGATGCGACACCCTGATGTCACAGGCTCTCTCTCTTTCTGACAAGTACCAATTCAGCGAGGCTATCGAACGCCTGGCTGCTGCTTCCGATTGTTTTTCGTCGCAAGGCAAAGGTTCCGGTGAAGCTATGTGCATGGCCGAACTTGCAGGAATATACGGTTTGCAGAATAGATTGGATTCAGCCGTAATCCTTTTTGACAAAGCTGTTTCGATTGCTTTCGATAACCGTGACACCACCTGCGTGCTTGACATATTGCGCCGCAAGAGACGTTTTTTCTCAAACCGTAACAACTATCGGGAGGTCATGAGGATTAACAACCAGATTGACTCTATCCGCGAGAGCAGCCCCGATACTTCGGCAGTGCTCCTAAACATATACCAAGACGCACGCAACGCCTTGGCCAGCGAAAAGGATCTGGAGCAAACCGAGTATTACCTGCTTCGCTTCAAGAACCTTATGGACCAATATTCAAAGGATTTCCCTGCCGGTCGCATACAATATTATAATCTTATGCGTGACCTTCGCCGTAACCAGGGACGTTATGCCGAGGCTATAGGCTATGCGAAGGAATATCTTGCCTTCCGTCGTCAATCCCCTGAGTTCTCAGCCATTTCCCTTGGTATGCAGCACCTCACTTTGGCTGACCTCTACAGCCGCGTTGCTGATACCGCTAACACCCTCCTTTATGCCGACAGCGTCGCTGCTTGTATATATAAGTTCCGTAACCCTATTGTTTCATCCAATCTTGGAATGGCTAACGCTTTCGCCCTGCAACGCATAGGCCATTACGATGACGCTATGGGTTTGTTGTCTTGGGCAGACTCAACCATATCAGCCAACCAATCCAGCGAAGACCTTGAGTATCTGCTTACTGTCCGTCAGGGCAAGTCAATCCTCTCGTTTGCCGAGAAGCGTTATGACGATTGCGTGAACTATTTTGATGATTACATTGACCTTTCGCTCAGTTTCAATGGCGAGTATTCCGATGCCTACAGTGGTGACTTGTTCCGTTTCAGCAAGGCTCTCGCACGTGTTGGCGACAATAAGCGCGCTTCCGAGTATGCGATACGCTCGTCGCAAATCAAGAGGAGCGTTATCTTCTCTACTTTGCGTAATGCCTCTTCTTCCGATTATACTAAGTACTGGGGCGAAGCGTCTAAGGAACTTTTCAATGTCTCTTCCGTTTGCTCTCTTACAGGCGAGTCGTCTGGCTCTTTGTCCCGTGCCGCTTACGATGCGCTACTTTTCTCACGTTCGCTCCTGCTTGAGACCTCACGTTCAACCGATCGTGTCGTCACCTTTTCGGGAAACGCCGAGGCTCACTCCCTCTATTCTGACGTGAAGGATATGAAGTCGAGACTGGTTGTCCTTCAATGCGCTAATGACTCTAATTTAACCGCCATTGGCTCGCTGAAGGATAGCATTGCCTCCATGGAAAGGCGGTTGATGTCTTTAATCCCTTCCTATTGTTCTTACGCTGATTTCCTTGGCTTGACCTACGATGACATCCGTAAATCAATGCCTCGCCGTTCCGTCCTTGTTGAGTTTTTTGATTATTTTACCGCTTACGACAGTTTGCGCCATTACGTCGCTTTTGTCATTGACCTTAAGCATAATGCGCCTCTTTTCATCAATCTTTTCACCGAAGACCAGTTCGACACCCTTTTGGACGGTCAGCGAATAAGTTCCATCTATTCCGCCGAGAATAACCTTGCTGTTCGTCGTCTTGTTTGGGATAAGATTTCTTCTTATGTGCCAAAGGGTTATAGCGTTTATTATGTGCCTTCGGGCAAACTCCATCAGGTTTCGCTTGAGTCGTTTAAGGATGACAAAGGACGCATCCTCAGTGACCGTAACGATTTCGTCCGCCTCACCTCTGCCCGCGAGTTGCTCCGTTTTGACAGTCGCATGGCTCTGCCTTCCTCTTCTCTGTTGTACGGTGGTCTGACTTACGATTCAACCATTTTCGACAATAATTACGAATATCTGCCCGAAACCGAGGCTGAGGTTCGTGCCATCGCCCCACTCTTGGGCAATGGTGTCACAATCCTCACTGGCTCTGAAGGCACTCCCGCCTCTTTGTCTGCCATTTCTTGCAAAGCCACTGACCTTATCCACATAGCCACCCACGGGTATTATTTCACCCCTGAAGAGGCTCAGGATGTTGACCTTGTCAAAGGCTATAAGGATGCCATGTTGCTCAGTGGCCTGATTATGTCAGGCTTGAACATCTCAGCCAACGAAATCTCGCGCCTTGACCTCTCACGCACTTCGCTTGTGGTTCTCTCAGCCTGCCAGTCAGGCGTTGGCTACCCTTCACCCGAAGGCCTTTATGGCCTTCTGCGTGCCTTCAAACTCTCAGGCGTACAAACTCTTGTAATGACTTTGTGGAGCATTGACGACAATGTTACCAAACAGTTTATGACTTCATTCTACGAACGACTTGCCGCTACTGGTTGGGACAAGCGACGTGCCTTCAACGAAGCCCGTCGTTCCTTAATTCGCAAATACCCAGACTCGCCAAATCTCTGGGCTTGTTTCGTTATGATTGATTGATACTTCATAATAATGAAAAAAATACAGTCACTTGATAGATTTTCGCTTTTTTCCGGTCTTTATAGTCAAAAACAGGTCGGACAAGCATTGTCCCTATCTCGTGTTCTGGAATTTGGCGATTTTGAAACATAACTGTGATAGGGTATAATGCTTGTCTTTTTTGTGTTCCATCCCGCTATTAACCAACTTTTTGTGTTATGAAACCATTGAACAAATTAATCAATTCACTCGCCAGGCAATCGTGGAACGCTAATTTCCGCCAGATGTTCTTGCCAATGTCGTTCGCTGTCGCTTTCAGCATCTTACTCTGCCTGTTAAATAGTTCGTACCTCTCCTTCACTCCAGTGGTTAGGTCTGTTATGCTTTTCCTCGGTTTTGGTTTCTTCCTGACCACTACAATACAACTTTGCGGTTCCCGTAACCCTATTTATGCCAATGCAATTGTGTCGATGCTTCTTGCGCTCGATTGTTGTTGGGTATCTTTGCAGCCTGCTTATCACGTCTCCACTGAGGTGGCTGTCGCTCAGATTGTACTGTTCTGTGTCATTTTTATCTCAATGTTTGTCGTCCCGAATTTCGGTAAGGATGACGGTGCTTTCGCACGCTTCACTGGTGACACGATAGTGACCGCGGCTTTTGTCTTCCTTGTCGTATCGTTCGCAGGGTTAGCCATTATGCTTCTTATGGTAGGTATTGACGTTTTGTTCTCCCTCTACATCACTAATTACTGTATATACTTATGGTTGATGCTCATGTCCGTTTCCTGTTGCATGTTCGTGATGTTGATGCCAAGGGTGGGGCAAAGCGGTTTCGTCTCTGGCTCGTCGCATAAGCTTTGGCTCTTTTTTGGCAAGTACGTCATCCTTCCTATACTTTTCCTCTACCTCCTCGTTCTCTATATTTACATCTTTAGCATATTTGTCAAGTGGCAACTCCCTGATGGAATGGTGACTTATATGACGGTCGGCGTAATGTTCGGTTTGATCCTTGTCGAATTTATTTTCCAAGCCAAAATGTTTGGCGGCGCTGTCAGCCGTTTCTGGCTTGTCATTCGTCGCCTTTTGCCGCTCCTTGTCCTTCCTCCAATAATCCTTATGAGTATCGGTTTGGCAAGGCGTGTCTCTGATTATGGGTGGACAATCGACAGGTTTTATGTGCTGCTTGCCAATATTATGTTTTACCTGACATGTGCTTCCCTGTTCTTGGCTTCATTCCGTAATTTCAATGTCCTTAAGGTTTTGTCGGTAACTTATTGCGCCATTTTCCTATTGTTCTCAATCATCCCTGGTGCAAATGTATCCACACTTACAAAGAGGATAGTCACCGCTGACGCCGCACGGCTTATAGAGGCTGCTTCTGTCCCTTTCCCAAAATCGGCTGTCGATGTTGGGCAACTGTATGAATGGTATTGGAAGATTGATTCTGACGAGGCGCAACGAATATCCGCTAAGTTGTATTACCTTCAACGGACGTTTGGCAAGGAAAGCATCAGCCAATGGGTTGATTTGAAAGACGAGTATGAAAACGTGAGGTTTGAGGAAATTAAAGGGTACGAAGAGAATGTTGTGATTGAAAGGTACCAAGGCGACATAAATATACCCGAGGGCTTCTCCAAAATGTATCTAATCGATTGCGCTACGGTCGAAAGTGTTGGCAAAGGTTACATAAGACTCTCAATCTCAACGAGCGGCTATGAGGACGACGATGTCGTAGTTGCCATTGTTACTGATCATGCGAATAAAGTCAAAGATGATTATCTAACTATTACTACACAAAATGATATGGAAATCATCATCACTCATCTGGTCGTCTTCAGTTACGGTAATGAATCAGAATGTAATATTTTAGGCTATGTATTCAAAAAATAATTTATCCAAACCGTTGGATTTCAATCGCTACGAACACTACAAGGTACTTGAGAATGCCTCTTTGCTGGAATGGCTTCTCAATAATCTGAATGGCAGCAAAACAAAGATAAAAGCCATACTTGCGGGTAATGGCGTGTCGGTCAACGACAAGTGCGTCACGCAATTCGATTACCATTTGCGGAAAGGTGACATCATAACCATCAGCAAGTCCAAGCGCAACAATTCGTTCAAGAGTCCATACCTCAGCATTGTTTATGAGGATAAGTGGATAATAATAGTGAATAAGAATATTGGGATTCTTTCTATGGCTGCTTCGCATTCCTCGCTTAACGTGAAGGCTGTCCTTGACGATTATTTCCAGAAAACGCATCAGAAGTGCCACGCCCATGTTGTCCACCGTCTTGACCGCGACACCAGTGGCTTGATGGTTTATGCAAAGGATATTGAGACTGAGCAAACCCTTGAACATAATTGGCACGACATCGTTTATGAACGCCGTTACGTTGCTGTGGTCAGTGGTGTGATGAAGGAAGACGAGGGGACTGTTGCCAACTGGCTGAAAGATAACAAGGCATTTATCACATATTCAAGCCTTACTGATAACGGCGGAAAGTATGCCGTCACGCATTTCTCCACCTTGGCACGCAGCAGGTTTCATTCTCTTGTGGAGTATCGTCTGGAGACTGGCCGCAAAAACCAAATCCGCGTACATTCAGCCGATATGGGGCACCCAGTCTGTGGTGACCTTAAATACGGCAATGGCGACAACCCTCTGCACCGTCTCTGCCTGCATGCTTACAAACTCTATTTCCACCACCCTGTCACCAACGAGGCAATGGAGTTCGAAACCCCAATTCCTTCCCAATTCAGGCAATTGTTTGAACGTGAAAGATGAACGGAAAATCAACCTTTGACTTTGTCTTGGTTTTTCGAGACAAAGTCTTTCCAAGAGGAGTATTTGCGTGAGAGTGATTCTGGGCGTTGGCGTTGGATGAAGTGGCAGTAAGCAGCGGCAAGGGCGTCTGTGGCGTCAAGGTGTTTTGGCATTTCGTCCGATGAAATGTGAAGCATGCGTTGGAGCATGGAGGCAACCTGCTCTTTGGATGCTGAACCGTTGCCTGTTATTGCCATTTTTATCTTTAGTGGTGCGTACTCGGTGATTGGGATTTGGCGTTGGATGGCGGCAGTTATGGCCACTCCTTGAGCCCTGCCAAGTTTGAGCATTGACTGGACGTTTTTGCCGAAGAAAGGTGCTTCGATGGCCATTTCGTCTGGAAGGTAGGTCTCGATGATATGCGTGAGTTGGGTAAAGATTTCGGAGAGTGTCAGATACGGGTCTGTGATTTTGTGAAGGTCGATGACACCGTGGGTTATGAACTCAGCTTTGTTGCCACTAGTGCGGATTACTCCATAACCCAAATAGTTTGTGCCTGGGTCAACTCCAAGGATTATTATGTCAGGCTTTTTCTCCATTGTTCTTAATAGAAACCATTGTAGTTGCGACCACTGCGGCAGTCTCCGTGCGTAGGCGGCTGTCGCCAAGTGAAACAGGTGTTGCACCATGCGAAATGGCAAATGAGACCTCCTCTTCAGAGAAATCACCCTCTGGACCAATCATAATAGTTGTGTCCTGCCTTGGTTGGACAGCGTCATAAAGGTAAGCCTTTTCGCCTCGCTGGCAGTGGGCAATGAAAAGTTTTCCATCGACGCTTTCAATGAATCTCTCTACTGGAGTAATCTCGTCGATGATTGGAAGTTGGGCTTTCATACTCTGTTTCGCTGCTGCAATGACAATCTTCTCAAGCCTGTCACGCTTGACGATTTTACGCTCGGAATAACGTCCGAGAAGAGGGACGATACGGTCAACGCCAACCTCGACAGCCTTCTCGACGAACCACTCATAGCGGTCAATGTTTTTGGTTGGTGCGACAGCCATTGTCAGGTGGTAGGGGTGACAGCCAAAATGCTCGTGCCTGTCGGTAATCTCCACCTCAACATGCTTTGGGTGAGGCGAAATTATGCGGCAATCGAAAAGCGTGCCACGACCGTCGATGACTTGGATTTCATCACCTGGCTGATGGCGGAGAACCTTGACGCAATGCTGTGATTCTTCCTCTGAAAGTGCGTTCTTGTCAAGAATATCAGGAGAGTAGAAAATGTCCATAGCTGTTTAATTTGTCAGAAAAAAACTATGCAATGAGAGCAACCGACATCGTTTTTTTCTCGGTGCAAAGGTAAGGATTTTTTTTGAGTTGTGCAAGTTTTTCGGGTGGTTTATCTCTCAAACTTTATCGATGTTCCATTCTCAAACATTTTGAACATCTTCGTTAGTTTAGGACTCTCGCCTTCCTCATAATCGTCAAGCACTAACTCAGGAATGTCACCCCTGATGTCGTAAACCTTAACAAATTGGTGACCCGCTACCATCAATTTACCATCTAACAATGAAACTGGATAAAGTGTTCCCTGCGACCTAATAGAACCCAATGAAACGATTTTGCACTCTTCGTCCAATGCAAATACACTTGCCTCTACTGCTTCCAAATCAGTTTTTTCATTGTTTCCGAAAGTCTCTTGCGACACAAGGAGGATTTTGCGACCACCAACCACTGCGTAAGCAAATGCGGATGACTTGCTGAAATGCCCACGAAATGCTTCGAGTGCGTTTACGCTGTCTGGTTCAATAACATCAACGCTTTCCTCGATTATCTTATCATTTGATTTTTGCTGGATATTATCGCAGGAAGACATGACAAAAGACGCCAAAATGACTTGTATAATCATCAGTTTTCTCATAAGGTGTGTTCAATAGTTTGTAGTTTGATTGTAATTTGTTGATAATCATATTCACTGTCCGTAGGAGGTTCGTTGTGCCAAGGCAAGGAGTTTTTTTGATATATGCAAGCGTTGGAGGACCCAATTATATGGTTGTTTATGGGAGGGCAGTAAAAAAAGCCCCCAAAAAAGTTTTGGAGGCTCAGGAAAAAGTGCGGCATAAGGGACTCGAACCCCCACGGATTACTCCATCAGATCCTAAGTCTGACGCGGCTGCCAATTACGCCAATGCCGCATGATTTCGTCTCGCAGCGTAAGTGTATCGAAACTGAGTGCAAAGGTACGACTTTTTTCGGAAACAGCCAAATGTTTCGCAAAATATTTTTGTTGGAAAATAATCGTGGGAAAAAGCGTTTTTGTCAAAAAAAATTAGTAACTTTGCACGTTAAAATGTGCTATATTATGGAGAATAACTATTGTATCATCATGGCAGGCGGCGTTGGTAGTCGTTTCTGGCCTTTCTCGACAGAGGAGAAACCAAAGCAATTCATTGATTTCGTGGGTACAGGCAAATCGCTTATCCAAATGACGTTCGACAGGTTGGACGGAATAGTCAAGAAGGAGAACATAGTAGTAGTGACCAACAAACGATACCGCAAGACCATAACCGAGCAACTGCCACAGATTGACCCGGACAACATACTGCTGGAACCAATAAGGAGAAACACCGCACCCTGCATTGCTTACGCCACTTACCGCATTTACGCGAAATGCCCAAAGGCGAACATCGTGGTCCTGCCATCCGACCACCTGATAACAGACACGGACGAGTTCCGCCGCGTGCTGCGCGAGGGGCTGAGGTTCACGTCGCTGAACGACTCGCTGCTGACCTTGGGTATGAAACCAACACGCCCAGAGACCGGTTACGGTTACATACAGTTCGCACAAGGGGGTAACGCCTTGCGCAAAGTGAAGACTTTCACCGAGAAGCCTAACCGTGAGATGGCTGAGCTGTTCCTGAAATCAGGCGAGTTCTGCTGGAACGCAGGTATCTTCGTCTGGCGCGCACAAGTGATTATAGAGGCTTACGAACAACTGCTGACAGAGTTGGCGGAGACGTTCAAAGCAGGCATGAAACATTATTACACGGAGGACGAGCAGCAGTGGGTGGACGAGACTTTCCCAGCAGTCCAAAACATCTCGATTGACTACGGGATTATGGAGAAAGCTCAGAACGTGTATGTGATGCTGGCCGATTTCGGATGGTCGGACATGGGGACATGGTCGTCGCTTTACGACCTGACGGACCACGACGGGAATGGCAACAGCGTTTTACACGGCAGGGCTATGACTTACCGTAGCAAGAACAATATTATCGCGTTGGGTGACGGCGAACTGGCGGTTATCGACGGACTGGAGGGGTATCTGGTGGCACATAACAACGGGACACTGCTGATTTGCAAGAAGGATGACGAATCGAGGATACGCCAGTTCGTTGACGACGCAAAAAAAACCGTCAGCCATTAGAGGTGAGTTCTATAAGTCAGGGTTAAATAATAAAATGGTACGATTTGAAAAGCTTATATTGTTTGGAGACGGAGCAGGCTCCGTCTTTACAGGGGTTGCATTATGATATAAAAATAAGATTGTACCAAGTTATTATTTCATTATGACTAAAAAAACAAACTTCAAAAACACTCAAAATGAATTTATAGAACTCACCTAGACAAAAACAACTGAAGATGATTAACCTGAATTTTTCAAAGCTGGAGGAGAACTACCTCTTCACGGAGATAGCCAGAAGGACGGACGAGTTCGTAAGGGCAAACCCAGACAAGAGGGTGATCAGGCTGGGAATAGGCGACGTGACAAGGCCTATAGCAAGAGTGACAGCCGACGCCATCATCAATGCGGTGGAGGAGCTGACCCACACAGAGACGTTCCGCGGTTACGGGCCAGAGGTGGGTTACGTGTGGGCCCGAGAGGCAGTGAAACGTTATTACTCGACTTACGGCATCGAGGTTGACGCTGACGAGATCACAATCGGCGACGGAATCGGCGAGGATATCGCCAACGTGACAGACCTGTTCGATAAAGGTGGCTGCACCGTGCTTTTGCCCGACCCAGTCTATCCTCTGTACAAGGCGACATCGCTCATCGACGGGCAACGAATCATATACATAGAGTGCAACAAGGCCAACAATTTCCTGCCTACACCACCTGATTTCGGTTCGGACGTGGTATATCTTTGCTCGCCCAATAACCCTACCGGCGCAGCGTTCAATAGAAGGCAGCTGCAGGAGTGGGTTGACTACGCTAACAGGGTGGGGGCCGTGATCCTGTACGATAACGCTTACGAGAGGTTCATAACCGACGATGATTGCCCACACTCGATTTTTGCCATACCAGGGGCAAGGAGTTGCGCGATGGAGTTCAACTCGCTGTCGAAAACGGCTGGGTTCACCTGCGTGCGAAGCGGCTACAATATGATCCCAAAAGAGTTGGTGCGCGACGGTGTGTCGTTGCTCCGGCTCTGGCAACAACGCCAGACCACCAAGTACAACGGCGCACCATATATGACCCAACGCGGACTGGAGGCGACGCTGACACCAGAGGGTTTGCGCCAGGCGGACGAGAATATACATTATTACAAACGCAACGTGAAGCTGATTACCGACGTACTGGATCGTAAGGGGTGGTATTACACAGGCGGACGGAACTCGCCGTATATCTGGTTGGAATGCCCCAACGGAATGAAGTCGTGGGAGATGTTCGATTTGCTGCTGAACGAGTTGTACGTTATCGGAACGCCCGGAGTGGGTTTCGGAGAGTACGGCGAGGGGTTTTTCCGCCTGACGACTTTCAACACGTACGAGAAGACGAAGGAGGCTATGGAAAGAATTGACAGGTATCACTTTTGAAAGACAAAATCAATAAACAATGAATATTTCATATAATTGGCTGAGACGCTACATAGACGTTGACATGACCGCCGAAGAGGTGGCACGGCACCTGACTTCAATAGGCCTGGAGGTAGGCACGGTGGAGAGAGTACAAACAATAAAAGGGGGTCTGGAGGGACTGACGGTCGGTGAGGTGCTGACCTGCGCGGACCATGAGAATTCCGACCACCTGCACGTGACAACGGTACGCGTCGAACCAGACCAAGAACCGCTCCAGATCGTATGCGGCGCACCAAACGTGGCCGCGGGACAGAAGGTTATAGTGGCCGTGATAGGCACGGTGCTTTATGACGGCGAACGGTCGTTCACTATCAAGAAATCGAAGATGCGCGGGGTCGAGTCGTTCGGCATGATCTGCGCTGCCGACGAGATTGGCGTAGGAACAGACCACGACGGAATCATGGTGTTGCCAGCCGACACCCCCGTGGGTATGCCGGCACGTGAATATTTCGGCATTAAGGACGATTACGTGATCGAGGTTGACATAACACCGAACCGTGCGGACGCTATCTCGCATTGGGGCGTGGCACGCGACCTCTACGCATGGTGCCTCGCCAACGACGTGAAGGCAACACTCCATCGCCCCGAAGCGCGTTTCGAGGCTAACGACGGCGGCAACAAGACAGGCGACATAACCATTGATATACAAGCCGCTGACCGCTGCCCACGTTACGCAGGCATATTGATACGGAACGTGAAAGTCGCAGAATCGCCTGACTGGCTGAAAGACGCCCTCAACGTCATCGGCTTACGTCCAATCAACAACGTGGCAGACATCACAAACTACGTCATGCACGCAGTCGGACAACCGCTCCACGCATTCGACGCGGACAAGATAGCAGGAAAGAGGGTAGTGATACGCACGGCAAAGGAAGGGGCAAAATTCACGACACTTGACGGCGTGGAGCGTACATTGTCGGCAGATGACCTTATGATATGCGATGCCGAGCGTGAGATGTGCATAGCAGGTGTTTTTGGCGGTAAGGAGTCAGGGATTTCCAACGAAACGCAAAACGTATTTCTTGAGGTGGCATACTTCAACCCGGTATCGGTGCGCAAGACTGCACGCCGACACGGCCTGAACACCGACGCAAGTTTCAGATTCGAGCGTGGCATTGACCCCGGGAACACGATATGGGTGCTGCGTTACACGACAGACCTCATCAAAGAGTTGGCAGGGGGAGAACCAGCCACTGAATATGCTGACGTTTATCCAAATAAGATAGGCGATTTCAGCGTGACAGTGTCGAATGAAAAAATTGACACCCTGATAGGCAAGCATATACCGGAAGAGACGCTTGACAAAATATTTCAGGGTCTTGAAATGAAGGTAATCAGTCACAACAATAGTGTTTATGAACTCGAGGTTCCGGCTTATCGTGTGGATGTTCAACGTGACGTGGATGTGATTGAGGATATCCTTAGAATATACGGTTATAATAATGTGGAGTTGGCAGAGTCGTTGCACTCTAACCTCAGTTTCACCCCCGCAATTGACAGCAACCAGTGGCAGAGGAAAATCTCTGAACAATTGACAGCTTGCGGATTCAACGAGATACTGAACAACAGCCTTTCGAAATCAGGTTATTATGAAGGACTGACAACATTTCCTGAAAGCAACTGCGTGCGCATAATGAACGGTTTGAGCCAAGACCTGAACGTAATGCGCCAGACACTGCTGTTCGGTGGATTGGAGTCTATCGCACACAACGCCAACCGCCAGAACGCCAACATAAGATTCTACGAATTTGGCAACTGCTACCACTACAATGCCGAACGTGAGTGCGAGGAGCGACTGGGGCATTATTCGGAAGAGTACCACCTCGCGATGTTCCTGTCTGGAAACAAGAGCGAACAATCGTGGGCGATGGCTGTCGAGCCTGCGTCGTTCTACCAACTGAAAGCGTACGTGCAGAATGTGCTTGCGCGCATGGGGGTAAACATACGCCGCACAAAAATTAACGAGGTGCAGGACGACATATTTTTCGAGGCATTGGAGATTTGCACGGCAGGGGGCAAACGTCTCGCAACAGTCGGCAGGCTGAACCCTAAAATCCGCAAGGCTTTCGGCATAGACGCTGAGGTCTATTATGCTGACATCGTATGGCGCACGCTGTTGAAAGAGTGCGGAAAACGCAAGATAAGCTTTACGGAGATTCCCCGGTTCCCTTCCGTATCGCGCGATTTGTCGTTGCTGGTTGACAAGAACGTGCGTTTTGCGGACATCGAGAAAATAGCATACGATTGTGAGAAAAAACTGCTAACATCGGTGACGTTATTTGATGTATATGAAGGGAAGAACCTTGAGGCGGGGAAAAAGTCGTATGCTGTTAACTTCACCCTCCAAGACCCAGACAAGACACTTAACGACAAGCAGATTGACGCCATAATGCAAAAAATCACCAAGTCAATAATAGATAAGTTGGGGGCAGTACAACGTTAGACGTAGAGACGCAGCATGCTGAATATAATAAGTAACCTGAAATACGAGCCTACGGCAGATCAGGCGAAAGCAGCCGCATTGTTGGAGGAATTCCTTGCCGACCAGCGAGAGACAAAGGCGTTTCTTTTGAAAGGCTATGCAGGAACGGGCAAGACCACGTTACTTTCGGCATTGGTGAACTCGCTGCCAAAAACAGTGTTGCTTGCGCCGACGGGACGTGCGGCAAAAGTGTTCGCCTCGTATTCAGGTCACCAGGCATATTCGATACATAAATATATATACCGCCAACAGGGAGCAGGTGTCGCAAGGTTTGAACTGGACAACAATGCCAACACTGACACTATATTTATTATCGACGAATCGTCAATGATTCCAAACCTCCCCACGGAAAATGACGTATTTGGGTCGGGAAGGGTGTTGGAAGACTTGATAGAATACATATATTCAGGCGAGAATTGCCAAGCGATTTTCGTTGGTGACACGGCGCAATTGTTGCCTGTAGGAATGCAACACAGCCCAGCGTTGGAGAAGGAAACCTTGGAAGGTTATGGGTTGAAAGTGACTGAATACACATTAAGGGACGTCGTAAGGCAAACCTTGGACAGCGGGATTTTGAACAATGCGACAAGACTAAGACAAGCATTGGGGAAAGAGGAGTTCGTAATGCCAAAACTGACTTGCAAGCGGAAGGACGTCGTCCGCGTCCCGGGCGAGGAGTTAACAGAGTGGATAAACTCGTCGTACAACGAGGTCGGCGAAGAGGATACCGCCATACTGACATTCTCGAACCGAAGGGCTGTGCAATACAATCGTGGAATACGCAACCAAGTGCTTTGCCGTGAGGAGAGAATACAGTCGGGTGACCTGCTGATGGTTACAAAAAACAACTATTTCTGGAGTAAGCCATACAAAAACCTGCCTTTCATAGCCAACGGCGAGATTGCAGAGGTGCAACGTGTTGGCAAACAATACGAACTCTATGGTGCTACATTCGCAGAACTTACACTGAGGTTGCTTGACTATGACACAGAGATAACAGCCTTGGCACTAATAGACACGCTTGAAGCTGAGACCCCTGCCGAAATGAACTCATTGACGACAAGGGTCAACGAAGCAATAACATCCGACTACTCGGAGATACACAACCGTGCGGAAGTGTGGAAAGCACTGAAGAACGACCGTTTCTTCAATGCGTTGCAGATAAAATTCGCCTACGCCATAACAACGCACAAATCGCAGGGCGGCGCATGGCGGCACACCTACATAGACTTCGGTTACACCACCGAGGATATGATTGACCGCCAATACTGCCAATGGCTATACACCGCCGTCACACGTGCAAAGGGGAAACTCTTTTTCGTAAATTTCCCTGAGAAAATGTTTGAAAACGAATAAGTCAGGGTTAAATAATAAATTGGTACGATTTGAAAAGCATATATTGTTTGGAGACGGAGCAGGCTCCGTCTTTACAGGGGTTGCATTATGATATAAAAATAAGATTGTACCAAGTTATTATTTCATTATGACTAAACAACTACAACAATGAAAAAAAACATTCAAACCATCGCAATAATGCTGGTCCTGTTGGCAACCTCTTGCACGAAGCTTGACCTGACCGACATGGACCCGATGGGCTACCAACTCTCGCTTGCCGTCCCTATATGCCGATACGAGGCGAGCATACTCAAAATCCTCGAACAACAAAACGACTCAAATGGATTCATCCAGTACGGCGAAGACGGAAAGACCATATACATCACCTGGGAAGGCAACATAACCCCCGACAGCATTGACGTCATCGACTTCGCGTCAGGCTCCACATACAATGGCTCCGTCAGGCTGAACGACATTCCCGCCTTCGGGACAATCACCACACCCACGACAATACCCACTGGCAAAGTATGCCACCGTGACACCGTCACTTACGAGTTCGACTTTGACGAAGTGACAGACCGTAAGGAGTATTATATCGACAGCATCTCCTTCAACGGAACATCCGTACGCCTGCATCTCGAAACCTCCGGCATCGAAGGCCTGAACGGCAACAACTACGTCGTCGTCCATTACTCGTTCCCGGGGCTGAAACATTGTTCTAAAAAATCATTCACCGACACCATCCGCTCAACGGTAACCGACATCACACACACCATACCAAGCTGCGTCGCGGACTTCACTGAGGTCCAAGACGCGAGAAACGGTATCCGGATGGCCTTACAGTTCGACTTCGTCAGCAACGGCAGCCTGACCGTATCCCAGACATCGCAAATAAACTACGAGGTGCAGTTTGTTGACATCCGGTACGACGAGGCATACGGCAGCCTGATGAACGCAGACGCCGTCCACGAGGAAATTTACGGCCTGAAAGTTCCCCAGGACATATACGATATGGATATCTTCCAAGAGAATACACTCCTTTTCCATGACCCACGGTTCGAGATAAACATCCGGCACAACCTCGGCGTTGACCTACGCTATTCCATAGACTATATATGTTCCGTTGACCACTCAGGCAACAGGCATTACGGCGACTTCAACGGGCAAGCAGGCATGACCCAGCTGCTCAGCCGTCCGGACGACCTGCACCAGTTCTCGGAAGACCTAATAACCCTCAACCGCAGTTACGGCTCAACGCACAAACTTTTCGAAGAGATTCCCGACTCGATATACGTGAAATACAAAATATATATAGACGAAGGCAACGGCAAACACAACGACTTCCTCGTCTATACTCCCGAAATAACGGTTGACATGAAAGCATTTACGGACATGTGTTTCGACCCTGCCACCAACTTCACACGCAACGACACCGTCCAGGCTGACCTTGCCTCGGCCGACACCTCATTCCTGGACTATGCCCAGATAGACACATTCTTCATCTACCTTACTGCGCACAACCACATACCCGTGCAACTGTCGATGGACCTCGCCTTCCTCGACTCGCTCGGCAACGAACTACGTCTCGTCAACGACATCGACATCGACTGTCCCCAGGTCAACCCCGACGGCACCGTCCGAGAGGCTACAAACCAACGCGTCCCCCCTATCCTATTCCTCAACGACGCGATACACCTGATAATGCGAACCAAGAGCATCCGTTTCACCGCGGTACTCAAAGGCCGGGATGCCGAATCACTGACCAACATCAAGACAACCGACAACCTCAGTGTCGAAGTGTCGGCGTTCGCCAAAGTAAAGGCAAACCTCAACAAACTATTTGACAATTAAGCTACGAAATGAAGAATTATATTCTGATATTGCTGACACTCTGCTGTGGTACTACCGCATTAGCCCAATATACGAACACGTCCTACTTCATGGACGAAATCTCCACACGCAACCAGATGAACCCCGCGTTCCTTCCTCGTTGCAAATCATATTTCGACTTCATCCTGCTACCTAACATCTCATTGAATGTCGGGGAAAACGCCTTGTCTTTCAACGACCTGTTCTACAGGAAAGACAACCGCACCTCGAACATCCTTGCCAGTCCGTCGTCAGTGGACGATTTTCTGAACGACCTTTCCAAATACCCTTACGCCAAAACGAATTTCAACCTCAATATCCTAAACTTCGGCACACAAATCAAACCCAACCACTACCTGATTTTTGATTTCAACCTACGCGGCGAAATAACAGGTTATATCCCTAAAGACCTCTTCCGCTTTGCCCTGAAGGGTACGCCTGACCCTTACCTAAACCATTTCGACCTCTCCGACCTCGATTTAGAGACAAACGCATACGCAACAGCGGGAATTGGCTACTCCGGAAGAGTGCACAAAAAAGTCACATTCGGTGCCAAGGCCAAGTTCCTTCTCGGCTTCATGAACATCACAACGGATATTGACAGGCTTGACCTCGACGCATCATCCACACAATGGAACGTCGCCAGTCGGTCAACGATCAATATCGCCACGCCTGTGCCTATCAACTACCGGCACACAAACGGAGACACGGTCGATTTCAACTCGTTCTCATTGGGTGATTTCAACAAGTTTCACCCTGCTGGTTACGGTGCATCCTTCGACCTCGGAGTCACTTACGAGCCTATTGAACACCTCGTCATCTCAGCCGCTGTCACCGACCTCGGCTTCATAACATGGAAAGGAGGATACAACTACGAGACAACACTTAATGGTGACTATCAATACAATGGACTTTTTGGGACAGTCAACTTCAACGACTCAATAAGTTCCAACAATATCGGCGAACGGCTTGAGCAGCTGGGCGACTCAATCAAAAATGATGTCCGCATCAAAGACCGCTCCGGCTATACTGCCATGATTACAGGCCGTTTCAATGCCGGTATTGAGTACGGCGTGCTGAACAACAAGATATCGTTCGGCATAATGAACCAGTTGTCGTTCAACAAGAAACGCATCTACGACGAACTGACACTTGCCGTCAACTTCCGCCCATGCCAATGGTTCAAGGCTTCGTTAAGCTATTCGTTCCTCAACAGGAACTGGGGGTCGCTCGGTGTAGGCATCAACGTGAATCTGGGCGGCTTCAGCTGGTACATAATATCTGACTACGTGCCTGTCACATACACCGAAGCGACATACCAGCAGGACGGGGCGACAAAAAGCATCGTCGTTCCCGACCGTGTGCGCTTCTTCAATCTGCAGACCGGTGTTCTGTTCAACCTTTACCGTTTCGAGCGAGACCTTGACGGTGACGGCGTACGGAATGGCAGAGACAACTGCCCTGACACTGACATGGATTTCCTGCGTACGAAATGCCCTGGAATAAAAAACAAGATGTTGGTTGACAAATATGGTTGTGACCGTGATGAGGATCATGACGGCATAAACGATTGTTTTGACCTTTGCCCAAACACTCCGGAGGGGGTGACCGTCGATTCAGTGGGGTGCCCGTTAGATACAGACCACGATAGCATACCGGACAGTTTCGACGAATGTCCTAATACGCCAGAGGGTGTGACGGTTGACAGTAAGGGTTGCCCGCTGGACGATGACGCGGATGGCGTGCCTGACTATTTGGATGAATGCCCATCAACACCCCAGAATGTTATCGTCGATTCCGTCGGTTGTCCCGTCGATACAGACGGTGACGGTGTGGCTGATTACTTGGATCGTTGTCCCGACACACGAGCAGGGGTAACCGTAGATGCAAATGGTTGCCCTACGGACCAGGATGGCGATGGGGTGGAGGATGCAAGGGATAAATGCCCCGATACGCCTAAGAACGTATTGGTTGATTCCGTTGGATGTCCAATAGATACCGACGGTGACGGGATTCCTGACTATATGGATCGCTGTCCAGATGTCCCAGGTGTCCTTGGCAATGACGGTTGCCCAGAACTTACCGCTATCCACAATGTTATCAAGAAGGCAATGAATGGCATATTGTTCGAGACGGCGAAGTCAACGATAAAACCATCTTCTTACCCAATCCTTAACCAGATGGTTGGGATTCTTGCCCTTGACACTACATATAATCTTGAAATATACGGACATACGGATAACGTGGGATTGCCTGAGAATAATATGAGGCTTTCCAAGGAACGTGCCGCCTCGGTCCGTCAATATCTAATAGACCACGGGGTAAATCCAAACCGCCTTGTTTCGGAAGGTTTTGGCGACACAAAACCTATCGCCGACAACAAAACGAAAAAAGGACGTGAAAAAAACCGCAGGGTCGAGTTTGTCATTTCATACGATAAGGTTAGTTTTGAGTAAAAATGAATTTATAGAACTCACCTAAATTGAAGAAAAACCATTTCAAATATAACCCCGAGACGCTTTCGTTTGAGAAAATAGAGTCGTCGGTAGCTAACTGGGTGAAGGTGCTTTTCACACACCTTCTTTCGGGTATAGGGCTTTCAGTCATCGTCCTGTCACTTGTCTATTCATTAGTGGATTCGCCAAAGGAGAGGATACTGAAGAACGAGATCGCCACTATGGAGGCAAAGTATAGGGAGTTGTCGCGCAGGTATGACGCAATGTCGGATGTGATGGCAGACCTTAGGGAACGTGACAACCACCTCTACCGCATAATACTGGAAGCAGACTCGATGCCCGAGATTATGATTAACGAAAACGCGCTGACCAACGACAGCTACGACGAGTATATGGACCTATCGTCGTTCGATGTGATATTCGAGGCATCGGCACGTGCAGACTATGTGGAGCAATTGATTTGTCAACAGTCATCGTCATACGATGAACTGGTTGACCTGCTACACGATAAGGAACGCCGCCTGCAATGCATACCAGCCATACAGCCAATCCTAAACCGCAACCTGAAACAAGTGGCGTCGGGGTTCGGTTGGAGGATAGACCCAGTGTTCCACACCCGCCGCATGCACCAAGGCATGGATTATTCAGCCAACAGGGGGACACCAGTATATGCGACAGGTGACGGCACGGTTTCGGACTGCGGTTATATGCAGGGTTACGGCAACACCGTCATAATAAACCATGGTTTCGGGTATTCGACGATGTATGCGCACTTGCAGGCGATAAAGGTCAAACGGGGACAGCGCGTCACGAGGGCCCAGGTGATAGGGAACGTGGGAAGTACCGGGAAATCAACCGGTCCACACCTTCATTATGAGGTGCATTACCATGGCACGCCCGTCAACCCGGTAAACTATTATTTCCTGGACCTTTCGCCGGCAGAATACGATAAGATGGTTCAGATAGCCGGGAATGCGGGACAGGTACTTGACTGAAATGTGACTAAAAACAAGAACAGAATGACCGAACAAGAAGAAGAGAAACTAATCCAAGACGAGTTTGACGCACTGTTACGAGATTACGCAAACACCGCCCACAAACAGAAGGTCGAGATTATCACGAAGGCTTTCCAATTTGCGAAACATGCCCATCACGGAGTGAAACGCCGTTCGGGCGAACCATATATAATGCACCCCCTTGCGGTAGCGCGTATCGTGGTGAACGAGATAGGCCTTGGTTCGACATCGATCTGCTCGGCACTGCTGCATGACGTGGTTGAGGACACGGATTATACGCTTGAGGACATAGAGGAGTCGTTCAACCCAAAGATAGCGTCAATCGTTGACGGGCTGACCAAAATCTCAGGCGGTATTTTTGGCGAAGGGGCTTCGGCGCAAGCAGAGAATTTCCGTAAACTTATCCTTACCATACCTGAGGATATACGAGTGATCCTGATCAAGATGGCGGACCGTCTGCACAATATGCGTACGCTCGGCTCGATGGCACCAGCCAAGCAGTTGAAGATATGTGGTGAGACGCTTTACATCTATGCCCCTTTGGCGCAACGTCTCGGGTTCTTCAAGATAAAGACGGAGTTCGAGAACCTTTGCTTCCGTTACGAACAGCCACAGATGTACCAGAGGCTTGAGAACGATTTGAAGAAGGTGAGCCCGAAACTGGATGACACTTTCCATAACTTCACCGCACCGATTGAGCGGCGGCTGAACGAGTACGGACTGAAATATACCATGTCAAGCCGTATCAAGTCGCCGTATTCGGTGTTCCATAAGATGCAGACGAAGAATATCACTTTCGATGAGGTTTACGACCTGCTGGCAGTACGCATAATCCTGGACCCAGAGACGCCAGAGAGGGAGAAGTCGGATTGTTGGCTGACGTACGCTATCATCACGAGTATCTATAAGCCGCACCCCGACCGGACGAGGGATTGGGTGAATACACCAAAGACGAACGGTTACGAGGCTCTGCACGTGACAGTTATGGGGCAGGAGGGGAACTGGATTGAGGTGCAGATACGTTCGAAGCGTATGAACGAGATCGCAGAGCGTGGCATCGCGGCGCATTGGAAGTATAAGACGGGGGAGCATGAGGAGTCGGACCTGGACCATTGGTTCGCGTCGATCAAGGAGATGCTGGACACGTCGGACCTGTCGAACGCGATTGAGTTCATGGATACGTTCAAGCTGAACCTGTATGCGTCGGAATTGTTCGTGTTCACCCCTTCGGGCGACGTGAGGAAGATGCCTACACGGGCAACGGTGCTGGATTTCGCTTTCGCGTTGCACACGGAGCTGGGTTTCCATTGCATCGGGGCTAAGGTGGACCATAAGCTTGTGCCAGCTTCGTACGAACTGCACTCGGGCGAACAGGTGGAGGTGCTGACATCAAAGACGCAACAACCAATGATTGAGTGGTTAGATTGTTGCACGACGTCGAAGGCCCGCGCGCAGCTACGTACATACCTGAAGTCGGAGATAAGGGAGAGGAGCGACGCAGGGCAAAGGCGTGTGGAGGAGACGCTGACGGAGGCGAAGCAGAGAGTGAACGCCGAGACGATTGAGGCGGTGAGAAAGCATTACGGTTTCAGCACGAAGGAGGAGCTATATTATAACGTGGGCGCAGGCAAGGTTGACATTTCGGACGCGGCACGCCTGTTCGAGAAGAGCAAACCAGGGAAATGGACACGTTTCTGGCGGCTTCAGTTTGGCACAAGCAACAAATCCACTGAGCAAATCCATCGCATCATAGACCCTAAGAAAGACAAGTCGATAGACCTCACAGACTCAGAACTCGGCACTACATACCAGATTGCGCCATGTTGCAACCCTATCCCTGGCGACAACGTCCTTGGTTTTGTTGACGATAGTGGCACGGTCATAGTTCACAAGTTGGACTGTCCTGAGGCTGAGAAACTTAAAGCCTCATTTGGCAACCGTATAATTACCGCGTCATGGAAAACCCAAAAGGTACTATCCTTCCGGGCAACCATCTCCATAATGGGTATTGACCGTCCGGGGCTCCTCAAAGAGATAGTCCATGTCATCAGCGACGACTACAACATCAATATGCGTAAATCGGTCTTCGAGACTAACGATCGTATCTTCTCTGGTACTATCGAGATGTATGTCTTCTCTGCCGACGACATCAATACCCTTTGCCATAAACTCCTCGAACTCAAATCTCTCAAGGAGGTAAAACGCATTGATTGACTTTTGTTGGAATTATGAAAAAGACGCTCTTCATCACCCTTTCCGTCCTTCTGCTCACGTCATGTGGGGGCTCAAGGTCGCTCAAACCCGAATCGTCAGGTGCGGCGTTCGAACTGCTTTTGGTCATTGACGACGACGTATATAACTCACCTGCTGGCGACTCCCTACGTATGTTCATCGAAGGACCAGTCCCTTTCCTGCCACAGCCAGAACCTCAGTTCCAAATATCACGCATTCCCCACCGTCTTTACGACCGACTTCTTCAGACCACCCGCAACATCCTCTTCGTCAACATTGACCCTAATTTATATACCCAAGCCAAGGCAAAATTTCTGAATGAACCATGGGCTAACAATCAGGCGGTATGTAACATAAATGCACCTTCGCGACAGGAGTTTGCCGACTTCATTTCCAAGAACGGTGACCGCATAGTCGATTTCTTTGTCACTGCGGAGCGTAAACGAATGCATGAATACTTTCTTGCCAATTTCAACCGCCAGGCTAACGATACCGTTTACGAGCTTTTCGACTCCAACCTTGCCATTCCCACATCGTTTAACAGGTATAAGAGAGGTGACCATTTCCTTTGGATAAGTAATGGCAGTGCTTCGGGCGGGCAAAACATCGTAATGTATTCAGTGCGTTATACGTCAACCGAGCAACTCACCCATGAGTCTATCCTTGCGAGGCGTGATTCCGTGATGAAAGCGAACATCCCAGGGGAATTGCAGGGTTCTTATATGGGAACTGAACTAAAATATCTATATCCGGAGACGCGTTTCATTACTCACAACGGTGAATGGGCTGCCGTTACACGTGGTTTATGGCGTATGCGGAACGGTGCGCTCATGGGGGGGCCGTTCGTCTCTCTAACACGTATTGACCGTGTCAACAAACGTATTCTTACGGTCGAAGGCTTTGTCTTCGCTCCTTCACGTGCAAAGCGCAATCTCCTTCGCCAAATGGACGCTATGGTCTATTCTCTCCTAACCCCTCAGGACCTTTACAAACGTCGTATTGAAAGAGAAAAACAAGGCAATAAATAAACTCACCATAATAAATATCATAACAATGAAGTATAAAATCGGAATTACTCAAGGCGACATCAACGGTATAGGCTACGAAGTGATGCTCAAAGCCCTTACCGACCCTCACATCATGGACATCTGTACACCGGTTATTTACGGTTCGGCGAAGGCTGCCGCTTTCCATAAAAAGGCGTTTGCCGTTGACTCTTACACCATCTCGGTCTCTCGTTCCATCGATGACATAAATCCCAATAAGGTCAACATTATCAACACTTCAGACGAAGAACCAAAAGTCGAGTTCGGGACACCTTCCGCACAGTCTGGTATGAGTGCCTTCACGGCACTTCAGGCCGCAACGAACGACCTTCTTAACAACAAACTTGATGCGATAGTGACCTGTCCTATCAACAAAGCCACTATCCAAAACGACAGTTTCCGTTTCCCTGGGCATACTGAGTACTTTGAGTCCCTGTCCAACATAGGTGCCAAAGCCTTGATGATGCTTTGCCATGGGAATATCCGTGTGGCCCTCGTCACTAATCACCTTCCACTGACCGAGATAGCCGGCAATATCACAACCGAGGCGATTCTCTCCAAACTCACGCTCCTCAATGATTCCCTTAAACGGGATTTCCATATCATAAAACCACGTATAGCGGTTTTGGGCTTGAACCCCCACACAGGCGAAAACGGTCTTTTGGGTACTCAGGAGAACGACATCATCATTCCTGCCATCAAGCAGGCTCTCTCTAATGGCATACTTTGTTTTGGTCCTCTTGCGGCAGATGGTCTTTTCGGTTCTTCCAATTACAAGAAGTATGATGCCGTTTTGGCAATGTACCATGACCAAGGCCTCGCACCGTTTAAGGCTATCACCAATGAGCGTGGGGTGAATTTCACCGCTGGACTTCCTTTCGTACGCACATCACCAGCCCATGGCACTGGTTATGACATTGCCGGCCGCAATCTTGCTTCGCCCCTATCTATGCGCGATGCCATCTATGCCGCGATACAGATTGTCCGCAACCGTCGTGCCTTTGACGAGATGAACGCCAACCCCCTGCCGTTCCCTGAACCCGAGCAGAAACGTTACGAACGCCCGAAACCTTTCGACCCCGCCAAAGCCGATGCCCTAAAGGCACTACACGAAGCCGAGAAATGTGAAGGCCATTAGCAAATCATAAAATGCGACTGCCGTCTGACACTCTGCGTTATATAATATCCTTTCTCCTCTGCTCTGATAGGGCGGGGGAGTGTTCTCTCGTTGCTTATACTGCCAATCCATCTGAGTACAAGGGATATCCGCTTGCCATAGTTCCTGACGCTTGCGCTGATGTTACTTGCCAACTTCCGTTCCCTAAGGTTTCCTGTCTTGACGGGCTTCCAATATTTCACGGCAAACCCTGTGTCTCTCGCGATGGCGACACCATTGTTCTTCATGCGGACATCATAGCCACGACATTCTACCTTCTTTCGCGTTATGATGAATATTCATCAAAAGCTTCATTGGATATTCATTCGCGCTTTTTGCCGGAAAATTCGTTGCTCGGCGGTAACAACCTCCTGGAAACACCAATCCTTGATCTTTATACCGGGTTTATCTACCGTCTGCTTGACCGTCCAAAACCTCATCGTCGCAGTCATATATACCTTACGCACGATATAGATTCTATTTCGTATTATCGTTCTCCCCGTGGCTTTGTCGGTGGCCTTTTACGTTCTTTGCGTGGCAAGAACCCAGACCCCCTTTCCTCTGTTTTCAAATCACTTAGGAGTGTCGAAAATGACCCCGCATATACATTCGGGACACTTTCGGATATTGATTCACTGCTTCCAGATGCCGAGGTGGTTTATTTTGTCAAACCGGATAATATCCCTCATGCGCGGCTCGACCGTCCATTGTATCGCCATTCATCGCCTGGTTTCAAGACGTTAACCCATCTTCCTATGGGTTTGCATTCGCTTTATTATACCTACGACCACCCCGATACACTCAAAGACCAAGTGTCAACCGTCAGTCGTCTGCCTAACCACAACACCTACCATCGCTCGCACTATCTCCGCATTCTTCCCCCACAACGGATGCACCTCTACTCTGATGCTGGTATAACCGACGATTTCTCCCTTGCATACGCCTCTGCCCCTGGCTTTCGCCTTGGCACGACTCGTCCTTCACGGGCTATTGACCCATCCAACGGCCAACTTCTTCCCCTAACCCTTCATCCCCTCACGCTTATGGATACGTCCCTCTCCGATTCCCGCTACCTCAACCTTAACGAGGAAGAGGCATACACCCTTGCCACATCATTGATAGATACCACATTAAAATACGAGGGGGATATTACGCTCCTCTTCCATAACACCTCGTTTCGCCCATCTGCCTATCACCAAAGCCTCTACACATCGCTGATAAAACACTTGATATGAACGTTATAATAATCACAGACGCATTGACGGCTCCCCTGTTCACACCGCGAGTCCGCTTCCTCAACCGCCAGCTTCTTGCCGAGGGTCACAATGTCACGTGGTTTGCCGAACGTTACCAAGACATCCCGTCCGACATTCGCCCAGGCAATCTTGTCGAGATTCCATATTATTCAGGGCATAAGGCAGACCGTCTTTTCAAAGGGGTCCTATCGTTTTTGTTTGATCATAAGAATAGGTTTTTTGCCCATAAAATATTGAGGCATTCAATAGAAAGGAGTATCACCCCCGATATCGTCTTTGTCTCGACTTTCCATATTTTCGGACTTCGTGCCGGGTTTGCCGTCGCACGCCGTTACCATTGTCCCTTGCATATTGACCTTCGTGACATTGCCGAGCAAACACCGACAAATGCCTATTCGCGCCCTTTTTTATCCAATAACGCCCTTTACCGTAAAATATCCATTGGTCGCCGCAACGATATCCTTCGCCGTGCGGCAAGCGTCAGCACCGTGTCGAAATTCCAGAAAGAGACGGTTTCACGTGTCAACCCCAATACCCACGTCATATATAATGGTTACGATTCCACGATTTTCTATCCTTCACGAAAGGCCATCAATCAAAGGCCAATAACTATTCTGTACGTTGGCCGTTGGTATGGCGAGCGGATGCAGGACCCTCACCCGCTTTTCCGTGCTATTTCCGGTCGTATGGATGTCAGGTTGGTCTTCTATACTGGCGTTGAAGTCCATGGGCGTCTGAGAAAACTTGCCGACAATTATAACGTAAACCTCGAACTCCACCCATACGTTCCGAATCCACAAATCCCCGAACTTTTGCGTAATGCCGATATAGCCCTTGTCCTGACGTCGCCCGAGAACCGTGGGGTTCTGACCACCAAGTTTTTCGAGGCTCTTGGCACACGCACACCGGTTTTATGCACCCCTTCGGACAATGGCGAACTGGCGGAACTTATCCGTATCACGCACGCTGGCATCGCCTCGTCCGACCCTGTCGAGATCCTGGGATTTATAGATGGGACGATACGTGGGGGGGGTGCGGGTTTGTTTTCCGCGGGATTTGACGTAACCGTTTTCTCGCGCCAATACCAAACGTCACGGCTGATAAACCTGTTGAAATGCTTTCAATCCTGATTCCGACATATAATTACGATTGCCAGCCGCTGATTGACGCACTGAACATTCAGGCGCAAAGCCTGAATGTGGTTTATGAAATCATCGTGCTTAACGACGCCTCTACGGTCCCGTTCTCATTTACGGGTTGCGCCACCATTAATATGGAGAGGAACGTAGGTCGTGCCGCTGGTCGTAATATCCTCGCTAAAACGGCGCGTTATCCATATTTGCTATTCATTGATTCGGACTCGCTTCCTGCGCGTACCGACTATTTGGAATCTTTCGTCCGTATCATCAACCGTAATCCTTCCCCTCTCGTTGTCTCTGGCGGCAGGGTCTATCGTCCGGCCACGGACGTTGCGCATTCGCTTCTCCCGGCATACGGCATACGCGAACGCGTAACAACCGAAGGCACCTCTGATGCCCCGTTCATGTCACCCAACTTCCTTATTGACCGTGAGACTTTTCTCTCCACACTCTTCGACGAATCCTTCAAGGGTTATGGCCATGAGGATACGGTATTCGGTATATCGCTCCTTCGTAAAGGCATACGCTATCGTGTCACGGACAACCCTGTCGTCCATTGTCATATCGAGTCCAACGCCGAATTTCTTCGCAAGAACCGCGAGGCCCTTCGCACACTTCACTCCCTCGCCCATTCTGGCTCTTATCCCGAGTTGCGCCACATATCACGCATGGTTCGCCACGCCTCCCGTCTGCCGCTCCGTCTTCCTCCTTCCCTTTCCCTTATTGTGGGGCGTATCCTATTGCGTCACCCTCGGCCATGGCTTTTGCAAATATACAAATACCTATATTACTGCACGCTATAAAAATGAAGACAACACTAATCTGCATAGGTCGGACTAATGAAACATATTGGCAAGCGGCCATCGGCGAATATACGAAACGTCTGCGCAGGTATTCGCCTTTCGAGTTTACCGAGATTGCTGATCTGAAAAATGCCAAGTCACTTACCGAGGCTCAAATCAAAGAGGCTGAGGGCGGGAATATTCTTCGGCAGTTGACCCCCGAGGATTATGTTGCCTTGTTGGACGACAAGGGCGTGCAATACACTTCTTTACAATTTGCCGACTGGTACCGGCGGCGTGCTTTGTCTGGCTGCAAACGCTTGGTCTTCGTCATTGGTGGCCCCTACGGTTTTTCGTCTGCCGTTTATGCAAGGGCCAACGAGAAACTGTCGTTGTCACTGATGACTTTTTCGCACCAGATTGTCCGACCGCTTTTCCTCGAACAACTCTACCGTGCCAACACCATACTCCGCAACGAACCCTATCATCATGAGTAAAACCAATGGCTAACGACTAATAGCTAATAAGTCATAATGAAATAATAACTTGTTACAATCTTATTTTTATATCATAATGCAACCCCCGTAAAGACGGAGCCTGCTCCGTCTCCAAACAATATATGCTTTTCAAATCGCACCATTTTATTATTTTACCCTGACTAATCAAAAAAATATAATATGACACTAAAAGAACAAATCCGATTGTGGTTTGCCGAAGACATCGGCGATGGCGACCACTCAACGCTCTCATGCATCCCTGCCGATGCACAAGGGTCACAGCAACTCATCGTTAAGCAACCAGGTATCATTGCTGGTATTGAGGTCGCGAAACAAATCTTCTCCTTTTTCGACTCTTCTTTGCGAATCACCCAGTTCCTCAACGACGGCGACCGCGTCCGGGTTGGTGACGTCGCCTTTCGTGTTGACGGCTCTACACGTTCCTTGCTCCAGACTGAGCGGTTGATGCTCAACGTCATGCAACGTATGTCTGGCATCGCGACCCGGACTGCTGAGTATGTCGAACTCCTCCGTGGCACCAACACCCGCATTCTCGACACACGCAAAACCACGCCTGGCATCCGCCTTCTCGAAAAAATGGCGGTAAGGATTGGCGGTGGCGATAACCATCGCTTTGGGCTTTTCGATATGGTTATGCTCAAGGACAACCACGTTGACCATGCCGGCGGCATCACACAGGCCATTGACCGTTGTCACGAATACCTCAAAGCCAATAACCGAGACCTAAGGATAGAGATCGAGGTGCGCAACCTCGACGAACTCCGTCAGGTTCTCAGCCACGGGGGCGTTCACCGTATCATGTTGGACAATTTCACCCCCGATCTCACTCGTCAGGCTGTTCGCCTCATTGACCATCGTTATGAGGTTGAATCATCAGGTGGCATAACCCGAGAGACTATTCGTGCCTATGCCGAATGTGGTGTTGACTTCATCTCAGTCGGTGCTTTGACCCATCATGTCTCTTCTCTCGACCTCTCCTTCAAGGCTGTACGATAACGATGCATTCAATACTCACTGTCATAAGCGAAGCCGCAAGTAATTCCAACTTGCGG
This sequence comes from Paludibacteraceae bacterium, assembly GCA_024399545.1. GTDB lineage: Bacteria > Bacteroidota > Bacteroidia > Bacteroidales > Paludibacteraceae > Aphodosoma. The sequence goes on along the minus strand of JAKSNS010000022.1, from coordinate 14,316 downwards.
CTTAGTTTCTGATAATCCATTTATTGTTGTCCGCAAAACACAAATTTGCACCACCTCTACGCTGTTGCCTTTCTATAAAAAATCCTTCTGAAATATTTTGCAATGTCCCGAAAATATTGTACCTTTGCAACTCCAATCTAAGTGACGTATATAAACTTTCACCAGAGAAACTTGATTTTTTGGTTATGGGTGCTGACGAACAGTATAGCCCCTCTTTTTCACCACCGTACTACTGGGTCTTGGAACTGCTAAAATATCACTTGGAATTGCCATTTTGTATAGGGTGTTATATGGTTTGAAACCCTATGCACAGATAGTGATAATATACGAAACAAACAAGTTTTTAGGCAAAAAGTTTTGCACAACTTGCGATTTCGTCAAAAATCCGAGTCGAAAATCCGTTCCCTTTGCAGACAATCAGTTGAAATGTCTGCTTAACAGTATTTCAGCGGGCAGTTTGTATAGGGTGTAAAATACGGGATTCTTTATTTAATACAACAGATGTTATGGTAAAAAAAGAACGCATTCCCGTTATAGATGTGTTAACAATGATGGCTACTATACTTGTAGTTATGGGACATCACAAGTTTTTGTCTCCTTTAGCGGATTGGTATTACCCTTATGCTAAAATCATTTATTCATTTCACATGGGCTTTTTTATGACTCTCAGTGGTTTTTTAATTAAGTATTCTTTTCCGACATTTTGTCGTCGGAAAGATTATTTTAGTAAAAAGGCTAAGAAATTTATACCTGCATACTTTGTTGTGGGGCTTGTTGCTAGTCTTTTGAAATTTGAGTCAATGAAGCAATTTGGTTACAATATATTCATGCTTTTTGTTTCTCCAATAGAAGGTCCAATCCAAATTATTTGGTATATATATGTATTATTGATATTCTATGCTTTGTCTCCAGTTGTTTTCAAAATAACAACAAAAAGGACGAGTATATCTATTCATCGTTTCACTAATGGTTGCTGCTTTTTATACATATATGCCCATGCTTTTTTGCGTTAATCAAGTGGTTCGGTTATTGCCATTTTTCCTAATAGGCAGTCTATTTTGCGATTATCGTGAAAAAATAGTAATTGATTATGTTATTCTATAACTTCTGCCGAAGACTGCGAAGATTTTATGGGCGCAATCATTTGAGTACGCTGACAACAAAAACAGGAATATGTCAATGTTTATAGGACGATGTCTATCTTATTAGGAAAATAATCAGTCATCCGTCTATTTTTTCAGGAAAAGATAGTGTATAGCAAATTTCTAATTGTAACCGTTTAATTGTAACCCACAACCTAACTCTCTGTCTGTCAATACCCATTCTTCCGAAATCTGCCAAAAATTAATTGTAACCAATTGTAACCGCCCGACTCACATAAAATATGCAAAATTTCGTAAATCCCAAAATCGACATCTTCAAATTAACATTAGTTGCGCAGAACTTAACTGCCCTTAAAAAAGACGTAGCCCAAACGAACCCCTGACCTAACTACAACTTGGTCCAAATCCAGAAAATCCCGATTTGAAATGTTAAATTTTCACCTCTGATTTTTCCTCCGACACGTTTTCTACCTTTTTTTTCTTCTTTTTTGCTTGACTTTTCCGCACGCTTTTTCAGGGTTACAATTGGTTACAATTGGTTACAATTAATTTTTGGCATTTTCGACACACTTCGCCATTGTCACACAGGTATTTAGCTCTTCGGTTACAATTAAACGGTTACAATTGGAAATTTCCTATGCCACTCCTTGAGGAAACACAACAAGTCTCAGATAATTCCATTACCTTTGCATCGTGTTTATTCATCCCTGCTTCTTTTTTACAGGTAAAATCTTAGGCTTAATAACGAAAAAAGGCGGTTTGTCAATCGACAGACCGCCCTTTTCTTTTACTGATTTATCATCACTTAATCCAACTCTCGTCTGAAGGGTTGTTGCGGAACTTGATAATCTGTTCTTTCTGCTCAGGCTTGATATACCCCTCTTCGGCAGCAACGTCCAACAGTACGTCGAGGTTGCAGAGCGAATGGTTGGTCGTCTTGGCATTGGCAATTTTGTCAAGCCCTTTCTGCATACCGTAGGTGAATATGCTGACGATGCCCAAAACATCCGCACCAGCCTCACGCAAAACATTTACCACGTCTATGCACGAACCGCCGGTTGAAATCAAATCCTCAACGACAACAACTTTCTGACCTTTCTCCAAACGCCCCTCAATCTGGTTGCCACGGCCATGGTCTTTGCTTGACGAACGTACATAACCCATTGGCAAACCAAGAATTGTAGCGGTAATTGCCGCATGGGCGATACCTGCGGTCGATGTCCCCATCAACACCTCAACCTCTGGGTATTCACGCTTGATAGTCTCGGCAAGACCTTGTTCTACGTGGTTACGAACCTCTACAGCTGTGAGCGTGAGACGATTATCACAATAGATTGGGCTTTTTATGCCGCTTGCCCATGTGAATGGTTCTTCAGGGCGGAGGAAGACTGCTTTGATTGAAAGCAGGTCATGTGCTATTTGTTTTTCCATATTCTGATTGTTTTTATTCTTCCAAGAACTCTTTCAGACAGCGCTTGTACGCTGCAACAGGGTCTTCAGCCGCAGTGATTGGACGGCCTACGACAATGAAATCCGAGCCAATCTCACGTGCCTTCTCAGGTGTGGTGACGCGTACTTGGTCACCCACTGCTCCATCTGCGAAACGTATGCCCGGGGTGACAGCCATGAACTCTCGTCCGCAGGCCTCCTTCACCATACCTGCCTCAAGTGGCGAGCATACCACACCGTCAAGACCGGCCTTCTGTGCATTCTTTGCGTAATGGACAACGCAGTCCCCAATCTTGCCAGGGATGAGCAGGTCATCGTGCATACGTTCTTCGCTTGTCGAGGTCAACTGTGTGACCGCAATCAACAGTGGTCGTGTGCCGTCCTCTCTTGTCAGCCCCTCAAGTGCAGCTTTCATCATCTCGATTGTCCCTGCCGCATGAAGGTTGCACATGTCAACGTCCAAACGACTCAATACCGCCATCGACTTCTTGACCGTGTTAGGAATGTCGTGCAGTTTCAGGTCAAGGAATATCTGATGTCCACGGCGTTTCAACTCACGGACAATGTCAGGCCCTGCCGCATAAAACAACTCCATGCCTATCTTGACGAATGGTTTACGTGGCTCGTCTTTGAACTTATCCAAAAAGCGATAAGTATCCTCTGCGCTTGCAAAGTCGCAGGCAATGATTACATCTTTCTTATTCATAGTGTCTTATTTGTTTACTATACCGATAATATCTTTCAGGTGCTCGATGCCCAACTCTTTCATCAGACTTGGCAATCTGTCTATTATCTCTTTACATACCATAGGGTTAACCAAATTGGCTGCACCAATCTCCACAGCCGTCGCCCCTGCCATCATCATCTCTATAACGTCTTCTGCACGGCTCACTCCACCACAACCTATCACAGGCACGTGGCAGGCGTTTGCCACCTGGTTGACCATCCTCAAAGCCAACGGGAAGATGCCAGCCCCCGAATAACCTCCATATCTGTTTGCTATAACTGGCTTTCTCCTGCGTATGTCTATCCTCATACCTAACACGGTGTTTATCAAGCAGAGCCCATCAGCGCCAGCCTCCTCGCACGCCTTGGCAATGCTCACAATATCAGTCACGTTAGGCGATAGTTTCATCACGACAGGCTTAGTCGTCACCTCTTTCACAGCCTTTGTCACTTCTGCCGCTGCCTTAGGGTCTGTGCCGAAAGCCATTCCGCCATTATGGACGTTAGGGCAGGAAATGTTGACTTCTATTATCCCCACCTGCTCCTGCCTGTCTATCTTGGCGCAGCACTCACGGTATTCGTCTATCGAGAATCCGCTGATGTTGGCGATGACAGGCTTCTTGTAGAAGTGGCTCAGCACTTTCATCTGCTTCTCGCAGACAGCGTCAATGCCAGGGTTTTGCAGTCCCACGGCGTTTATCATCCCGTAGCCTCCGCATTCGGCAATGCGTGGTGTGGGATTGCCGTATCTTGCCTCGCGTGTCGTCCCTTTGAATGATAGCGAACCAAGGCAGTTTATGTCGTAGAATTGCGAGTGTTCAACGCCAAAACCGAATGTCCCCGAAGCAGGTATCACTGGGTTGTCCAACTCCAATCCGCAAAGATTTACTTTCATAATTCTGATTTTAGGAATACAGGGCCGTCAGCGCAAACCCTTCTAAATCCGTTCTTTGTCTCAATCGTACAGCCTACGCATGCGCCAAAGCCACAACCCATACGCTCTTCCATCGAAATCTGCCCTTCGGTCATGGTCTCTTGCTTGAGAGCCTCAATCATTGGCCGTGGACCGCAGCAGTAGAAGTAGTCATACAGCACGCACGCTTTCGCCATAGCGTCAGTCACCACACCTTTCACTCCACCCGTGCCGTCCATGGTCGAGACGAACACGTCAACGCCGAGGGCTTGAAGCTCATCGAACAGTATAACCTCGGAGGCTGTGTTGAAACCTATTACCACAGTAGGGTGACAGCCCTTTTTCAACAGTTCCTTCGTCAGTCCGTAGAGCGGAGGAACGCCCACGCCACCACCTACAACCAACGGATGACGCATCTTCTGCACTTCTATGTCAAAGCCGTTGCCCAAAGGTCCGAGAACGTCAAGTTCCGTCCCAACAGACATCCGGCTCATCATCTCTGTGCCTTCGCCCACAACCTTATATACTATTGTGAACGTCTCGTCGTCCCAGTCGCAGATAGAGATAGGTCGCCTGAGAAACTTGTCTGGAAGGGCAATGTTGACGAATTGTCCTGGGGCGGTCACCGGTTTGTGACCTCCGCCCAGTTTCATCCGATAGACGTTGTCAACCAGTTTTGTGTTTTCTAATATAGTCATATTATTCTGCGTCAATGGTACTTACTCCGAGGGTTATCTCCTCAAGGACATCAAGGAGAACGCTCACCGTTTCGAGTGACGAGAAGAGTGCCACGTTGTTCTCCACTGCACAGCGACGTATTTCGTAACCGTCACGGGTGGTGCTGGTCTGGTTGATGTCTATCGTGTTGATGATGTAGTTGATGTGTCCCTGTCTTAGGGCATCGAACAACTCGGTGTTGCCTTCTGTCAGTTTATGACGGATACGTGTGCGTATGCCATGTGTCTTCAGATAGTTGGCTGTGCCCTCGGTAGCCTCGATGTTGAAGCCAAGGTCATAGAAACGCTTGATGAGCGGCAATGCCTGAGCCTTGTCGGCATCTGCTATGGTGCAGAGCAGCGTACCGTAGTTGGTCATGTGCATACCCGAAGAGCGCAATGCTTTATACAAAGCACGTGTCAAAGACTTATCATAACCGATAGCCTCGCCTGTAGATTTCATCTCTGGCGAGAGGTAAGCATCCATTCCCGAAAGCTTGTTGAACGAGAAGGCTGGAGCCTTGACGTACCAGCGTTTCTTCTCTGATGGATAGACCACCGTGAAGCCTTGCTCTTTCAATGAGTGACCCAGAATAACCTGCGTACCGATGTCCGCCAACTGATAGCCGGTTGATTTGCTGAGGAATGGCACCGTTCTCGAAGAACGTGGGTTGACCTCGATTACATAAACATCGTCGTTGCTGTCGGCAATGAACTGTATATTGTAAAGTCCGACAATGCCTATCGCTTTGCCCAACCTCACGGTGTAATCTATAATCTTGTTCTTGACACCCTGCGAGACTGAGAATGTTGGATAAACCGAGATTGAGTCACCCGAGTGGATACCTGTCTTCTCCACGTGTTCCATGATGCCAGGAATGAAGACATCAGTTCCGTCGCAAACTGCGTCAACCTCCAACTCCTTACCCATAATATATTTATCCACAAGCACAGGCTGTTCTGTGTTGATTTCAACGGCTGTCTGTAGGTAATGCCTCAACGAAGGCTCGTTGTTGACAATCTGCATTGCACGCCCGCCAAGCACATACGAAGGACGCACAAGCACAGGGAAACCAATCTCTTTGGCAACTCTCACACCCTCTTCGATGTCAGTCACTGCCAAACCCTTAGGCTGAGGAATGCCGAGTTTGACCATAATCTTCTCGAACGAGTCACGGTTCTCTGCATTCTCGATTGCCTGAACGTCAGTGCCGATGATAGGCACACCGAGTTTGAAAAGTGGTGCTGCAAGGTTGATGGCTGTCTGACCACCAAGCGAGACGATTATGCCCACAGGTTTCTCCATCTGCACGATGTTCATCACGTCCTCGACAGTCAGTGGCTCGAAGTAGAGTTTGTCGGATGTCGTATAGTCGGTTGAGACAGTCTCAGGGTTGTTGTTGATGATTATCGCCTCATAACCAGCCTCGCGTATTGACCAAATTGTATGGACGGTAGAATAGTCAAACTCGATACCTTGACCAATACGTATAGGTCCTGAACCAAGCACGATAATCTTCTTTTTGTCCGAAACCTTGCTCTCGTTCTCGCCTGGGTCGTAGGTCGAGTAGAAATAAGGCACGTACGAAGTGAACTCGCTTGCGCAGGTGTCAATCATCTTATATACAGGGAAGATGCCGAACCGTTTGCGCATCTCGTACATCTCGCCCTCTGTCATTCCCCACACCTGTCCAATGTATTTGTCGCTGAAACCCATCACTTTGGCACGGCGCAAAACCTTCTCGTCGCCAACGCCTGCCTTGAGAATCTTCTCGTAATCGACAATGTTCTTGAACTTTTCAAGGAAGAACATGTCAATCTTGGTCGAGTTGAAAATCATACCAAGGTCGACGCCGAGGCGTATCAGTTGCGCAATTGCGTAAAGACGGTCGTCTGTTGCGTTGTGTATGTATTCCAGCAGTTTCTGAGCATCCCAGTCGTTGAATTTCTTGTTGTATATGTGGCACACCCCAATCTCAAGAGACCTTACAGCCTTGAGAAGGGACTCTTCCATTGTACGTCCGACACTCATCACCTCGCCCGTGGCCTTCATCTGTGTGCCGAGGGTGTTCTTGGCATCGGCGAATTTGTCGAATGGAAAACGGGCAATCTTTGTCACCACATAGTCCAGTGCAGGCTCGAAACATGCAGGAGTATTTGCAAGTTTTATCTCGTCTAAGCGCATACCCACCGCAATTTTGGCACTGACACGTGCTATAGGGTAACCTGACGCTTTCGAGGCAAGGGCAGAGGAACGGCTTACACGTGGATTGACCTCAATCAGGAAGTAGTTGAACGAGAGAGGGTCGAGGGCAAACTGCACGTTGCAGCCACCTTCTATTTTCAACTCACGGATAATGCGGAGGGCAGAGTCGCGGAGCAACTGGTACTCCTTGTTGGTGAGGGTCTGCGATGGGCAGACAACCATCGAGTCTCCAGTGTGAACGCCCACAGGGTCAATGTTCTCCATGTTACAGATGGTGATTGCCGTGTCGTTAGCGTCACGCATCACCTCGTATTCTATCTCTTTGTAGCCTTTGATGGATTTCTCCACAAGCACCTGATGGACTGGCGAGAGAATCAGTGCGTTGCGCATCAAATCCTGGAAATCGTCATCATTATATGCGAAACCGCCACCTGTTCCGCCAAGAGTGAATGCTGGTCTTAAAACTACTGGATAGCCAATCTCGTGGGCGGCTTTCAGTCCTTCTTCCATAGAATTGGCAATCGAAGAAGGAAGTACTGGCTCACCAAGTCCCTGACAGAGTTCCTTGAACAACTCGCGGTCCTCGGCACGCTCTATACTCTCGAACGACGTTCCGAGAATCTCGACATCGCACTCTTTCAGGACTCCTTTCTTTGCCAACTGTACGGCAAGGTTGAGACCTGTCTGACCACCCAAGCCAGGCACTATGGCGTCTGGACGCTCGAAACGTATGATTTTAGCCACGTATTCCAGTGTCAGAGGCTCCATATAGACTTTGTCGGCTATATGGGTATCGGTCATGATGGTTGCTGGGTTAGAGTTGACGAGTACAACCTCGTAACCCTCTTCTTTCAGTGCAAGGCACGCCTGAGTTCCCGCATAGTCAAACTCGGCCGCCTGTCCTATGACGATAGGTCCCGAACCTATCACCATTATCTTGTGTATATCTGTTCTCTTTGGCATAATCGTGTGGCTTTATTTTTTCATCAACTCGATAAACTCCCTGAATAAATATGCTGAGTCCTGTGGACCGGGTGCGCTCTCAGGATGGTACTGTATTGAGAATATCCTATCCTTGGCGCAACGTACGCCCTCGACAGTGTTGTCTAAGACGTTGATGTGCGTCACTTCCAGACCCGTGTCTTTCAGCGACTCAGGGTCAACGGCATACGAGTGGTTCTGCGAAGTGATTTCTATTTTGCCCGTCAGCATGTTCTTCACAGGGTGATTTCCTCCACGGTGACCGAACTTCATCTTGTAGGTCTTTGCACCGTATGCGAGCGAAATCATCTGGTGACCGAGGCATATTCCGAAGATTGGCAGCCTGCCGTGCAACTTGCGGATAACCTCTATGACGGTCGTCATATCCTCCGGGTCACCTGGACCGTTGGACAGGAACAGTCCGTCTGGCTGGAATGCCATAATCTCCTCCGCCGTAATGTTGTAAGGAACGACTGTCACGTTGCAGCCCAGTTCGTTCAGCTTGCGGATGATGTTGTATTTGATGCCGCAGTCTATTGCCACGACATCGAATTTGTGCTGAGGTGTACGCGAGAACCAACGTTTTTTGCAGCTGACACGGCTCACCTGATCGTGGGGAACAGGCGTTGCCTTGATTTTGGCGAGAGCCTCTTCCTTTGGTGTCTTTGCGTCAGTGATGATGACCTGCATTGAGCCTTTGTCGCGTATGATGCGGTTCAGCTGGCGCGTGTCAACCCCTGAGATTCCGGGAATGTCGTTCTCCTCCATCACTTCGCTCAGGGTTTTTGTGTAGCGGAAGTTGGATGGCAGGTCGTTGTATTCGTGGACTATGAAACCTCCGATAGAAGGGAATTTGGTTTCATAGTCATCGTCGGTGATGCCGTAGTTTCCTATCAGCGGATAGGTCATCACCACCATCTGGTCGGTGTACGAAGGGTCGGAGAGAATCTCCTGATAACCCACCATCGAGGTGTTGAACACAATCTCGTTCACCGCCTCACGGTCTGCACCGAAACCTTTGCCGTAAAACTCAGTGCCGTCAGCCAGCACAATCTTTTTGTCCATATATTTTGTTTGTTTTATTCTTAAAACATTGAAACGTCAAATAGAGGCAATGTTAACTGAGTGCAAGTATGGTTTTGTGAAACAATGTAATTTGTCGCTATCCTATACTCATCTTCAGTAATAAATTTGTCCCTAAAAAGTATGTTCGCGGCTTTGTTTAAATCTATTCTCATCAAAATTTCTTTATTGATACTTCTTTTGGTATCAGTGAACACTAACGACTGCATAAATTTCTGGACAAGTTCGCTGTTGAGAATTTTCAAGAAGCAAATCGCCGTCTCATATCTGTCAAATCCCAAGAAATAGCAAGTGTCGTCAAGCATCACACATTTGTTTTCCATAGGTCTGACAAATGAAAAAGTGGTAGTCTTATATAACCCGGCAATCGCTATTTTATATTTTTTGAAAGAATACGAACCTATGCCAAATATGCAAAACCTTGGTCTGTTACGGTAGATGATACTTCCCCTTGCGTCAAGTAAATCCGAGTGCTTGGTCAGATAATTATATGTGTGAGGATATATGCAACTAATTGCTTTCGTATCGTCCGAAACGTTTTTTTGAGTCACAATCACATATTTGCGGAAAGAGTCAATCTGGCTTTTTTTCAAATCCGAGCTTTTCAGTATTGGAAATAATAAATCCGTTTCTATTGTAACTTCCTCGCCCAGTTTGTTGTATAACTTTCCGTCTCTTTTTTCCAATTCCATCACTGCGGAACAGTCATGTTTCATTCCGGACCACCAAGTGAGTTGCGATTCCCCGTCAATTTCGGAGCATTGCGAATAATTCTGGACATTCGATACAAAACTATCGCCAACCCATCCATAAGAGTACAGCGTAGATAAACTGTACAAATCCTTGACAGTGCATTGTCTCGCTTGTCCATCATTCAATTTCGCAACAAACAGTGATGCGGCAACTGAAACATCAAACTCTTTTTTCGAGTCAATGTTGTACTGTGCCATATTGTTGATGTGAAATCTTCCGTATCTCTGCTCAGACACGATGTTTTTAGCAACGGAATTTTTCATCAAAAAAGCCAGGTATGCTGAGCTTTTATGGAATTTTTCCAACAATCGGTAGGTTATGGATTCTGTTATGTCAAAATTTGCCTTGCCGGTTATGGCATCTAACCCTTTCATTCTTTTGAAATTGGATTTTTGTGGCAAATTCTCACTGTTTATTTCGCATAATTTACTATTGGTCACCCATGGAGGGTTGCCGAGAATAAGGATATTTTTGTTCTTGTCTATACGCAAATCATCAAAATCGAAATCAAAGACGTTTTGATGGATAAGACAAATCCTGCATTTACAAGTGTCTGCCTTTTTCAGCGCATATTCCAATATCCTGTGTTTAAGTTGGTTTATATATGGTTTGTATATCTCAATGCCATAAATTTCTTTCAAAGTATCCCCAAACACAATCATTGAGGCAAGTATGAAAGTTCCTGTTCCACAGGTGGGTTCGATGACGACATCTGGTTTTATGCCTTGATTTTTCAGTAGATTGCAAATCCGTATTGCCAAGTCGAGATTGGTCTGCCAGTCGCCATACTCTACCCTGCTTTCCTGAACAATTGCTTTTGTGATTTCGTAGTCTTCCGTCTCGAAAAAGCCCGCAACGCCACAAATCTTCTCTATGGTTTCATTTGCTTCGTTCAAAGGTTTCCCCTTGATGCTATGTACAAAATCATTTAGTTCCATATTTTATGATAGGAGTTATGCCATTGACTTTTTCGTCTAAGTTTACGATTCTTCCGTAGTGCAATCTCCATTGAAGGGCATTGGAAATGGTCAGGTATCCGAGTTGTGGCGGGTTTTTCAACAAATCATCGGCTATGTTCCATAGGGTTACCTCGTCGGCAGGAATGTTTCTTTCAACCAAATATGCGAAAATGTCATCCCTGTTACCGTTTCTTTCGATAATATCCTTTATGCCTTTTGTTGTCTGATAGTCAGCAGTCCTTGATTTATCTATGAATGTACAAGAGACAAATTCAAGACAGCCTGTTTTACTCTTAACATCATCGTGTTTGTCGTAAACAAAAACCAATAAGTGATAGTTTAGCCCATATATTTTTTGTTTGCTGTCTTTGAATGGACAACTTGACTGCGGTTGGCTAATAGATGTTGTTTTAACATCACAATTCACTGAAGGTAAGTCTAAACCTTCTGCCGAACATCCTACCTGTAAATCGTACCTTTGCGATAGAAAATCTTGAAATTCGTGCTCGACAATCGTGCCAATAGCCTTTCCATCCGTAATCCCGAATAATTCGGAACGATTCTTAGCACTCTCTTCGGTGCAAAAATCTTTTGCGGATTTTATAAGCGATTCTATATCTAAAGGTTTCATATTAAGGTGAGTTCATCATTTTACCATCTTCCCAACAACCTTCCAACCCTCAAAAGGTGTTGCCTTGCCTTTCGAGAGGAATTTGGACGGGTCTATTGACCATTCTGTGGAAATGTCGAAACGCTTCATTTCTGGTTTTCCCTCTATTCTCATGATTTTGCGGGCGTTGAGTGACATTATGTCAATTAGTTTGTCGAGGGTAATGATGCCTTCTTTTACAAAGTAGGTGTACATCAGAGGAAAGGCTGTTTCTATTCCCACTATGCCGAATGCGCTATCTTTCAGTCCACGAGCCTTCTCTTCGGCACTGTGTGGCGCATGGTCTGTTGCTATGCAGTCAATAGTACCGTCAACAATTCCTTCAATTAAGGCTTGTTGGTCGGCTTTTGAGCGCAAAGGAGGGTTCATCTTGAAGCGGCCTTCCTCTTTAATATCCATATCGTTCAACAGAAGGTAGTGCGGCCCTGTCTCGCAAGTTACGCGGACACCCTCTTTTTTACCTTGGCGGATGAGTTCAACGCTCTCTTTTGTTGAGATGTGGCAGACATGGTATTGACAGCCGGTGCGTTTTGCGAGCATTATGTCACGCTCGATTTGTCGCCATTCGCTTTCTGAGCAGATGCCTTTGTGGTTGTGCCGGCGGGCATATTCACCGTCGTGGATGTAACCTCCGTGAAGAAGGTCGTTGACCTCGCAGTGAGCGACAATCGGTTTGTCGATGGCTGCACATTGACGCATGGCTTCTTCCATGAGGTCTTCGCTTTGTACACCTCGCCCGTCGTCGGAGAACCCTGCGACGTAAGGTGCCAAGGCTTTGAAATCAACCAGTTCGCCTTCGCCTTTCTGACCAATTGTTATGCAACCGTAGGGATGGACCTTGACTTTACAGCCGTTTGACTCTGTCTTGTGGATAGCGTCAAGTTGAACCTGAAGGGTTTCAAGAGCGTCAGGGGCAGGTTTAAGGTTCGGCATTGTGAAAACATCAGTGTAGCCGGCTGCCTCGGCGGCACGTGCGCCTGTCTCTATGGTCTCTTTATATTCAAAGCCTGGTTCGCGGAAATGGACGTGCAAGTCAACCAAACCCGGTATTTCGATTATGTTATTCATGTACCTCAATATGTTCATGTCCGTGGTCGTGGTGATGGTGGTGGTGTCCGCCGAAAATCTCGACACACATGTAGATTCCTATTCCGAGGAAGACTGTTATGCAGAGCCAGCGAAGCCAGACTTCGACACGCTGGATGTTGTCGCTGACTTTGCTGATGGTGCCAAGCCCGTAGGCTATCGTCCAGGCGATTATAAGCACTGGTATTGCCGTGGCAAGTCCGAACATCATAGGCAAAGTCCACCCCCAAGCGGCAGGTTGCGCAATGCTTAGGGGAATAAGCATACCGAAATAAAGCACGCCACTGTAAGGGCAGAATGCCAACGAGCCGAAAAAGCCGAGGACGAAAGCACCTATGCCACTGCCTTTTGGCAACTTGTTCTCAACCACGCTCATATAGTTTCGCTCGTGGTTGTGGGTGTGATGGTGGTGCTTTTCGTGGTAACCCATAAATGCCATCACCAAGGCGCATAGTATCAAGAAAGGACCGAGGGCAGGTTCACCGTAGGTCTCGAAAAACTCCTCAATTGGTCTAATCTGAACACCAAAGAGGAACACAAGCGACAGACCCCAGTAGGCTACCAGTTTTCCGATTCCGTAACAGATGCCGTTGCGCATCACACGTTTTTTTGAACTGACATCCTTGCTGATATAGCTGACTGCGGTGATGTCAGAGCAGAATGGGCATGGGCTTATGATGGTGGCAAGTCCCAGCAGAAACGCCGAAACTAAAGGGAATGTCGAACTGTCTATTAAGTTGTCTGCGAACATTTGTACGTCTTATTCAAAAAAAAAGTAACTACTCAGCCATGCTGAACAATTACTTTTGAAAAAACTTTTCCCCCTCACGAGCCTCTCGACTTCGTAAAGAACCGGCGTTGCCGCCTGAGTATGTGACAGAAAATCGTTCCATGAAGGGTTTGCTTAAATTTGTGCAAAGGTAATGCTTTTTCCTGAAATCACCAAACTTTTTTGCGTGTTTTTGTCCACAAAATTGGTTTTTACGTTACTTGAAGGAAGATTTTATGTGAGTTTTTAGTGGAAAGTGTTGGAAATGTGGTGTTTTTTTGCTAACTTTGCAGCCTGATTTTTGAAGAGGAAGAAATAGATCTCCTATTTCTTTAGATGATTTATAGTTCTATATGGCGACACTGACGATTTTGCACAATGAGCGATTTGCTTTGCCTATGCCTTACGTTGTGTCTATTAACGGGCGTAATGTGGGGATTATACGGTTGCGTAAGTTTTTGATAGACAATATCCCTGCGGGGAAATATGATGTTACGATAAAGTGTGGGGTGTTTTTAAAAGGGCGCGAGTTGATGGTGAGCGGAAGTATGAGTATTGATATTGGCGAGGGGGAAGCGAAAGAGGTGGAATTTTCGGACAGGGATAGGATTTGGAATGTTCTGTTTGACATTGACCTTGTGTTGTGGGTGGTGGAATTTTTCGTAGTGCTGCCTTCGCCGTGGCATTTGGTGTATAAAATCGTGTCGAACGGTTTTTTTATTGTGTGGCTTTTGCGGATGTGGATTATAAGGAGAAGGTATTTTATGCTTAAGGTGAGTTCTGTAAATTCATTTTGAGTGTTTTTTTCCTGACTTCGGGAATGCGTCACCAAAAATATGTTTTACGAGTCGGAAAGGGTAAGACACATAAAAACCTACCCCCAACTTTTCAGGTGAAATTAT